>CAYYIZ010000038.1:0-5104 GCA_964472105.1 uncultured Candidatus Saccharibacteria bacterium
TCAAATGATGGAGAAGTTTGGTTATAAAAATCCGAATTCTTGTCCCAAAATTGAGAAGATTGTGGTTAATTCAGGGTTTGGAAGGATGATAGCCGACAAAGGGTCAAGCGAGAGAAAAAAGATTCAAGAGCATATTTTAAAATCTATCAGTTCAATTACCGGACAAAAAGCTTGTTTGAGAAAAGCCAAGAAATCAATTTCTTCTTTTAAATTAAGAGAGGGAATGCCCATCGGGGCGCAGGTTACCTTAAGAGGAAAAAAGATGTATGATTTTCTGGAGAAACTAATTTGGCTTGTTCTTCCCAGAACCAGAGATTTTAGAGGGATTCCCTTAAAATCAATCAACCAGGAAGGAAATTTAACCATTGGCTTTAAAGAATATATTTCTTTTCCAGAATTAATAGTAGAAAAAGAAAAGGGGATATTTGGTTTGGAGGTTACCGTGGTCAGCGGCGCTCAAAGCAAAGAAGAAGGGATAGAGTTGTTAAGATTGATAGGTTTTCCTCTTAAAATGAAGGATTAAAACATGGCCAAGAAATCACAAATTGTAAAATCTCGGAAGCCGCCCAAGTTCAAAACCAGAGTCGTTCGGCGTTGTTTTAAATGCGGTCGAAAAAGAGGTTATATGAGAAAATTTGGCTTATGCCGGATATGTTTCAGAGAATTAGCCAACAAAGGGGAAATTCCGGGAATAAAAAAATCTTCTTGGTGAAATTATGACAGACCCAATTACCGACATGCTCAACCGAATAAGGAATGCTCATCTTGTCAGGAAAGAAGTAGTGGAGATTCCTTTTTCAAGTATAAAATTTAAGATTGCTGCAATTTTAAAAAAGCAGGGTTTTGTTTTAGATTATAAAAAAATGGGAAAAGCGACAGGAAAATTGATAAAAATTGATTTAAGATATACCGAGGAGAAAGAACCGGCCATTTCCGGCTTTAAAAGAATTTCCAAGCCCGGCCAGAAAATTTACAAAAGAGCAAAAGAAATAAGAAAAGTTAAGGGAGGTTCAGGAATGGCTATAGTTTCTACTTCAAAAGGAGTGCTCACCGGGGGAGAGGCAAGAAAGCAGAAAATCGGCGGGGAGATTCTTTGTGAAATTTGGTAAAAAATTATGAGCAGAATTGGCAAAAAACCAATAATAATTCCCGAGAAGGTGGAAGTTGACATAAAAGACCGCCAGGTTACGATAAAAGGTCCCAAAGGAGAAATTTTCCAGGAGATTCCTTTAGAAATTTTGGTTGAGGAAAAAGAAGCCAAAATTTTAGTTTCCGTTAAAAGAAAATCAAAAGAGAGTCCGGCTCTCTGGGGGTTAATTAGGGCTCTTTTGCAAAATCATATAAAGGGAGTAACTGAGGGTTTTGAGAAAAAACTCGAGATTCAAGGAATTGGCTACCGGGCTTCAATTGAAGGTGAAAAAACGTTAAAGCTGGAAGTCGGTTTCTCTCACTCAGTTGAATTGGAAATACCAGAGGGTTTAAATGCTTCAGTGGAGAAAAATATAATTATTGTTTCTGGGATTAATAAGCAAGAAGTCGGTGAATTTGCGGCAGTAATCCGAAAAGTTCGGCCTCCCGAACCCTACAAGGGCAAAGGAATTAGATATGTCGGGGAGAAAGTAAGAAGGAAGGAAGGAAAGAAGGCAGCCGCCACCGCCGCCCCCGACAGTTAATAATGAATTATGTTAGCTATTAAACAGCAAAAAAGAAAAACAAGACATAAAAGAGTAAAAGGGAAGATATTGGGAACCTCTGCCGTTCCCCGGCTTTATGTATTTCGCTCCAATAAACATATTTATGTTCAGTTAATTGATGACGAAAAAGGAAAAACTTTAGTTTCGGCGAATGATTTGGAGCTGAAAAAAGCTTCTTCCGGTGCAAAAAAGGGTAAGATAGGGCAAGCTGGCGACGTAGGAAAGTTAATTGCCAAAAAAGCAATTGACAAGAAAATTAAAAAAGTAGTTTTTGACAGAGGAGGTTATAGATATCACGGAAGGGTAAAAGCGGTCGCAGAAGGAGCCAGAGAGGAAGGGTTAAATTTTTAAATACATGTTCAGAACCAGAATACCAAAAATTAAAAGTGAATACGACTCCAAACTTTTGGATTTGGCTCGAGTTACCCGAGTTACTGCCGGGGGAAAAAAGCTTAGATTTCGGGCGGTGATGGTAATCGGAAATAAAGCGGGTAAAGTTGGCGTTGGCGTTTCCAAGGGAAAGGATGTGGCTCAGGCAGTTGAGAAAGCCACCAGGGTAGCAAAAAAGAACATAATTGAAATACCTATTTTTGAAGAAACTATTCCCCATGAAGTTGAATCTAAATATGGTTCAGCCAGAGTTCTTTTGCGGCCTCAGCGAAAGGGAAGAGGATTGGTGGCTGGAGGACAAGTGCGGGTGATTTGTAATTTGGCCGGAATAAGGAATATTTCTTCCAAGTTGTTATCAAGGTCAAGAAATAAATTAAATATTGCCAGAGCAACCATAACCGCCCTGAGAGGGCTGAAAATTAAACATGCAAATTCATCAAATAAAACCAAAAAATAAACCAAAGACCAAGAAGAAAATAGGCCGAGGCGGTAAACGCGGGACTTATTCGGGACGAGGGATGAAGGGGCAAAGCTCAAGGGCTGGCAGGAAATTCCAGCCAATTATCCGGGAGTTTATAAAAAGATATCCTAAACTGAGGGGTTACCGCTTTAATCCCAAAGAGAAAAAAGAGGTTAAAGTGAATCTTTCGCTTCTTGCTCAAAAATTTAAAGCAGGAGAAAGAATTACCCCCAGAGTTTTGATTAAAAGAAAAATAATTCGTAAAATAAAAGATAGGGTGCCCGAAGTTAAAATTTTAGGGTTGGCTGAGTTGAAAAAGAAATTAATTGTTGAAAATTGTAAGGTTTCCAAGGGAGTGAGGGAGAAAATTGAGAAAGCCGGCGGTACTGTGAAGGAACAACTTTAATATTACCACTATGGACTGGTTTCAAAAACTTATTTTAATTTTTAAAGACCGCCAGCTCAGAAATAAAATTATCTTTGTTTTGGCTGTTTTTGCCATTTTTAGATTGGCAGCCAACATTGCCATTCCGGGAATAGACCTTGAAAATCTGAGAAGATTTTTTGGGCAAAACCAATTCTTTGGACTTCTTAATCTTTTTGTCGGCGGGGCTTTGAGTAATTTATCCATTGTTATGTTGGGACTTGGTCCCTATATTACCTCGGTCATTATTATTCAGCTACTGACGATGATTTTTCCCAAACTTGAGAAGCTCTACAAAGAGGGAGGGGAAGCAGGCAGACGGAAATTTAACCAATACGGAAGAATAATGGCCGTTCCCCTGGCTTCTTTGCAGGCTTATGCCATGTTAAGTTTGCTTCAGCGACAAGGAGCAATTTCTATCTTAACTTCAGGCCAGCTTATTACCTCAATAATCACTATTACCGGGGGCGCTTTGTTTCTGATGTGGCTGGGTGAGTTAATTTCCGAAAGAGGAATTGGCAACGGCGTCTCTCTTTTGATTTTTGCCGGAATTGTCGCTCGTACTCCAACCGAAATCCGACAGCTTGCCTTAACTTACGAATCTTCCCGTTTACCCTCTTACATTTTCTTTTTTGCTGTTTCTTTGTTTATAATTGCCGGAGTTGTCTTAATTACCGAAGCTCGCAGAAACATTCCCATTTCTTACGCTAAAAGAGTCAGGGGGCATAGAATGTACGGAGGCGTTTCTACCTATTTGCCAATGAACATTAATCCAGCCGGCGTTATCCCAATAATTTTTGCTTTAAGTATTCTGCTTTTTCCCAGTATGGTGGGAAGCTTTTTTGCCTCGGGTGGAAACGCGTTCCTGGCTAATCTTGCTCAAAATATCACTAACTTTTTACAGAATCCCTGGGTTCACGGAGGATTATTTTTTATCTTAGTTTTTGTCTTTACCTATTTTTACACTGCGGTAACTTTCGACCCAAAGTCAATCTCCACCAATCTCCAAAAAATGGGCGGGTTTATACCCGGCATTAGGCCGGGCCAATCAACGTCTGAGTTTATACACAAAATTCTTTACCGAGTCCTATTTTTAGGAGCAATATTTTTAGGTTCAATAGCCGTTATGCCGTCAATTGTTCAGGGAGTAACCGGGATTATGGCCTTACAATTCTTAATCGGGGGCACCGCTTTACTGATTGCCGTTAGTGTAATTTTAGACACCTGGAGGCAGTTGAAAGCTCAAATGGAAATGAGGGAGTACGAACGATTTTAAAAGCCTATGAAAAAATTAATTATAATCTTATTGGGACCGCCGGGTTCCGGGAAAGGCACCCAAGCTAAGCTTTTGCAAAAAAAGTTTAGCTTAGAATATTTGGGGAGCGGCGACACTCTTCGTCAGCGCCGAAAAAAAGTTGATTTTACCGGAAAAAAACTTATAAAAGTTATGACAAAAGGGGAATTAGTTCCTAGTTTTGTGGTTTCCAAACTTTTAATAGACAAATTAGAAAGAATAAAGAATCAACAAAGAATTAACGGCCTTGTTTTAGATGGCTGGACCAGGATAGTTATTGAGGCAAAGCTCGTAGACGAGGCATTGGATTGGTACGAGTGGCAGAAAAACGTGAAAGTCATTCTTGTTAATATTTCAAAAAGAGAATCTTTTAACCGCTTAACCAAAAGGAGGGCCTGTAAGGAGTGCGGCAGATTGATTCCTTGGGTTGGAGAATTTAAATCACTGAAAAGATGCGATAAGTGCGGAGGATTGCTTATCAGTCGAGCTGATGACAAGCCAGAAGCTATCGAAAAACGTCTTGAAGAATTTGAAAAAGAAACAAAGCCAGTGATAAATTATTACAAAAAACAAAATAGATTAATTGAAGTCAATGGTGAACAATCCATTGAAGATGTTTCCAAAGATATTCTAAAAGCACTAAGGAAAAAATAGGGACGTGCACTATTTTTTGGTAATTTTAAATTTAAATGATATCTATTAAAACCGAAAAAGAAATTGAGATAATGAAAGAAGGTGGTAGAATTTTGGCAAAAATTATGGAGGAGCTTAAAAAGAGAGTCCAGCCGGGAATTACCACTAAAGAATTAAACAAGGCCGCAGAGTCCCTGATTTTTAAATTA
>CAYYIZ010000039.1:0-2185 GCA_964472105.1 uncultured Candidatus Saccharibacteria bacterium
ACTTCGGGGATTAAAAAAAGAAGATATTGAAAGAGGACAGGTTTTAGCCAAACCAGGTTCGGTAACTCCTCACACTGAATTTACTGCAGAGGTTTATACCTTAACCAAGGAAGAAGGCGGACGACACACCCCTTTCTTCAAAGGATACAAGCCCCAATTTTACATCAGAACCTGTGATGTTACCGGAGATGTAATTCTGCCCGAGGGAACAGAAATGGTGATGCCGGGAGATACCGCATCCCTTAAAGTAAAATTGATAGCTCCGGTTGCCCTTGAGGAAAAACAAAGATTTGCTGTCCGTGAGGGCGGCAAAACGGTTGGTGCCGGGGTGGTAACCAAAATAGAGAAATAAATCCGTAACCTCATCAAGCTAAAGAAATGCCAGTGAAAAAAGCTGTTAAAGAAGAGGTGATAACCAAGTTCCGAATTAAACTTCGTTCTTATGATAGCAAAGTTATTGACGCTTCTTGCCGTCAAATTACTGAAATCGCTATGAGGACGGGAGTTGAAATTGTAGGTCCCATACCCTTGCCCACCGAGATTCACCGCTACACAGTTAATCGTTCAACCTTTGTCCATAAAGATTCAAGGGAGCAATTTGAGATGAGAATCCATAAAAGATTAATTGAGATACCTAATCCCACCCAGAGATTTATAGACGCTTTAAGGGATTTAACCCTGCCAACTGGCGTTGAAATTGAGGTCAAAACGATTTGAGCGACTATCCATTCCCGCCTGCCCGCAAGCTCACCTGCCTACCGGACAGGCAGGCAGGTAAAATACCGGGTTAGTTGCCCGGTATTTCGTTATAAGATAAGCATGAAATTTATTCTTGGAAAAAAAATAGAGATGTCCCAGATTTTTAAAGATAATAAAGTTATTCCGATAACCTTGGTTGAGGCGGGACCTTGTTTTGTTACCCAGCTGAAGGGTAAAGAAAAAGATGGCTGCGAGGCGGTTCAGATTGGATTTGAAAAATTAAAACCCAAGAAAGTTAAGAAACCCCAAAAGGATAAACCTTATCGCCACCTGAGAGAATTCAAAGGCAAAATTGAGGATTACAAGGTAGGAGACAAAATTGACATTTCAGTATTTAAAGAGGGAGACAGAATAAGGGTGGCAGGTATTAGCAAGGGAAAAGGATTTCAGGGAGCGGTTAAAAGGTGGGGGTTTTCCGGAAGAGGAGCTTCCCATGGAGTAAAGCATGAACATCGGACTTTGGGTTCGGTTGGCTCAACGGACGCAGAAAGGGTTTTTAAGGGAAAAAAGATGCCGGGCAGAATGGGAAGCGAAAGAATAACCGTTAAGAACTTGGAAGTGGTCAAGATAGACCCGGAGAATAATCTGTTGGCAGTGAAGGGAGCGATTCCCGGAAGACGAGGAACATTGTTGGAAATAATGGGCTAATCGCTCGGGCAACTTACCTCAGGGAGCCCGCCTTAGTGAATTTTAAAATAAAAAGTCCGGACGCCAATTATATTATTAAATTATGTTAGTCAATACGTACAACCAAAAAGGTGAAAAGACAGGGCAAACAAGGTTGCCCAAAGAGATTTTTGACGTTAAAGTAAATCCTGATTTGGTTCATCAGGTGATGATTTCCCAACAAGCCAATCAAAGAAGACTAATTGCTCATACCAAAGACAGAGGAGAAGTTCGGGGCGGCGGGAAAAAGCCCTGGGCCCAGAAAGGCACCGGACATGCCAGGGTCGGCAGTATTCGTTCCCCAATTTGGAAAGGGGGAGGAGTGACTTTCGGTCCAAGCAAAGAGAGAGTTTTTAAAAAAAAGATTCCCAAGAAAATGAGAAGAAAAGCATTGTTTATGGTTCTTTCAGGGAAAGCCAAAGATAATCTATTGGTTTTACTGGATAAACTGGAGATTGAAAAAACGAGAACCAAGCTAATTTCAGAGATTTTAGAAAAACTTCCCTGTAAAGCCGACCCCACTTTAATCGCTTTACCGGCTTACGATAAAAAGATAATTTTGGCCGCCAGAAATCTTTCTAAAGTTAGAACAATTCAGGCAAAGGAATTAAACGTTTTAGATTTGTTATCTTTTAGATATTTATTAATGCCAAAAGAAGCGATGAAAATTATAAAAGATACTTTTTCAAGACAGGAATTTTAAATAATTACGGCAATGTTAAATTTTTTCAAAAAAAAGAAAAAGGAAAAGAAAGAAAAA
>CAYYIZ010000039.1:2285-4955 GCA_964472105.1 uncultured Candidatus Saccharibacteria bacterium
AATTACGGCAATGTTAAATTTTTTCAAAAAAAAGAAAAAGGAAAAGAAAGAAAAAAAGCCAGCCATGGCAAAACCGCAAAAACCCGCGGCCAAAGAGACAGAGAAAGCAGACGATTCTCAGATTTTGAAAAAGAGAGTTGTTAGCGGAAGAAAAGAAATAAAGAGAAGTCCCTTGGTAAAGGTTGCTCCATCGGTTTTACGTTCCTTGCATATTGCTGAGAAAGCAACAAATTTAGCAAAAGAGGGGCAGTATATTTTTAAGGTTTTTCAAAAAACCAGCAAGCAGGAGGTTAAGAAAGCGATTGAAGAGATTTATAACGTTGATATTTTAAAAGTGAGGATAATAAAAATAGCAAAAAAGAAGAGAAGATTGGGCAGAACTTTTGGCTGGAGAGGGGGATATAAAAAAGCAATTGTTACGTTGAAAAAAGGACAGGAGATAGAAATATTGCCAAAATAATTTATGAAAAAGATATTAACAAAAAAAGAACCGGAAAAAACTTTAGTCAGGTCCTTAAAGAAAAGAGGGGGCAGAGCAAACTCCGGCAGGATTACTGTTCGTCATCGGGGAGGGGGACAGAAACGGCTTTATCGGATGATAGAATTCAGCCAGGAAAGATTGGCAGAGAAAGCTGCGGTCAAAGCCCTGGAATATGACCCAAACAGAACTGCCTTTTTGGCTCTCTTGGAATACCAAGACGGCAAAAAAGCTTATATCTTAGCTCCTCAAGGATTAAAGGTTGGAGACGAGGTGCTCTTTGACGAAAAAGCACCCTTATCTCCCGGTAATCGCTTGAGATTAAAAGATATTCCAGTTGGAACATTTGTTCATAACGTTGAACTTGTTCCCGGCGGAGGAGGAAAAATGGTTAGGGGAGCCGGGACTTCGGCTCAGGTCGTAGCTCAGGAGGGCAAGTATACTCATCTCAAAATGCCCTCGGGAGAGTTAAGGAAAGTTATCGGTCAATGTTTCGCTTCGGTTGGAGAAGTTTCAAATCCTGAACGCCGCTTCCAAAAGCTTGGAAAAGCAGGCAGAGTAAGAAGAAAAGGGATAAGGCCGACCGTTCGCGGTTCGGCTATGGCTCCGGTTGACCATCCTCACGGAGGAGGCGAGGGCAGAGCGCCGATTGGCTTAAAACATCCTAAAACTCCCTGGGGGAAGCCGGCTCTGGGAGTTAGAACAAGAAAAAAGAAATGGACGGACAAACTAATCATCCAAAGACGCCAGAGGAAGAAGTAAAAACTTATGTCAAGAAGCTTAAAAAAAGGTCCATACGTGGATGAAAAATTATTACAGAGAGTCTCCAAACTAAAAAAGGGAGATAAAACCATTGTTAAAACGTGGAGGAGGTCCTGTACCATTACTCCGGAGATGGTTGGTTTTACTTTTGGCGTTCACAACGGAAAAGAGCATGTGCCGGTTTATGTAACCGAGGAGATGGTTGGGCACAAACTGGGTGAATTTTCTCCAACGACCAAATTTCAAAGACATGGCGGCAGGATACAAAGGGAACTTGAAACAAAAGAGAAAGAAAAAGAAACCCAAGAAGAAACAGCATAAATTTTATGAAAGTTACAGTTAAACTGAATTATTTAAGCATTGCTCCCCGAAAGATTCGTCTTTTAGCCGATTTAATCAGGGGCAAAAAAATGGACGAGGCAAGAAATCTTTTAGATTTCACCTTAAAGAGGGGAAAAAGACCCCTAAGAAAACTTTTGGATTCGGCCGTGGCTTCGGCTAAACATAATTCTCAGTTAGACGAAAAAACCCTTTATATTTCAGAGATTAAAGTAGACGAAGGGCCGAAGCTTAAAAGATGGAGAGCTAGAGCTCGAGGGCGAGCCATGGAAATTCAAAAAAAGACCTCACATATTACTTTAGTACTTGAAGGAAAAAAGGCCAAGATAGGGGAAATAAGTCAAAAAGTTAAAGAAGAAAAAAAGGAAGAGAAAAAAGAGGAGAAAAAAGCAGAAAAGAAAACCGGGAAACAGCTTAAGCCGGGAACTCCCACAGCCCAAAAACCAGAGAGAACTCTCGCCCCGGTCAAATCGGGGACAGAGAGACGGAGCTGGAAGAACGTTTTTAGACGCAAGGCGATTTAAAATTATGAGTCAAAAAGTCCATCCTAAAATCTTGAAAATAAGGGAAACAAAAGATTGGCTGTCAAGAGGTTTCTACAAAAAGAATTTTCCCCAGTATTTGGAAGAGGATTTTCAACTGCGAAAATTTTTAAGAGAAAAATTGTCTTCAGCGGCCGTTCAAGATATTGAAATTGAAAGAAGCCAGCTTACTTTAAAAATTATTATCAAAACTGCCCGCCCGGCTCTGATTATCGGCAGAGGAGGTAAAGGAATTGAAGAGATAAAAAAGGAGATAGAAAAAGTTCTTGAGAAAACAAAGAAGAAATTCTCTCAAGCCAATAAAGAAATTAAAATTGAAATTTTAGAAGTTAGAAATCCTTGGACTCAAGGTAATTTAGTTAGTCAGTGGGTGGCCGGACAGCTTGAAAGAATGGTTCCTTTCCGACGAGTTTTAAAAATGGCTTTAAGCAGGGTAGTGGAACAAAAAGAAATAAAAGGGGCTAGAATAATGGTTTCGGGCAGATTAAATGGAGTTGAGATTTCCAGAACCGAGTGGTTGAAAGAAGGGAAATTGCCTCGGCAGAATAT
>CAYYIZ010000040.1:0-4716 GCA_964472105.1 uncultured Candidatus Saccharibacteria bacterium
TCTCCCATATTGATAAGTAACCACATCGCCAACTTGATAACTTGAAGCTGGTTTTACTATAACAATGCCGCCCGTCTTAATCGCCGGCTCCATTGAACCAGATAAAACCATCTTTAAAGAATAATTATTATTAATTGGTAAAAGAGGAAATAAAACAAAAACTAAAATCGCCAAAAGAATTCCGGTAATAACCCAAGATGAAATTCTCCTTATTTTTTTAGAATTGATTTTTCTAAGATTCATAAATTAAAATCTTTATTAGTTGCCCCATCGTTACCGCAAGGAAACATGAGGCAACCTAAAAGAGTTCAATTCTAAATTTTTACTGGTTTACAGACACTATTGCTCTCAACGCTTCGCTGTTAATTTCTGGATATTCGTCTAGACCTTCTTCCTCGTACCAACCTCCATTGCTGAGTTGCTGGGAGATTATATAGTCTACAGCATTTTTAGCAGCACCATGCCTACCGGTCATTTCCAGAGCTAAGGCAGCATAGGCAGTGGTTTGAATGGATTTATTTGCCCCTACATTGAACGATCCATCGCTATTCTGCTTGCCCTTAAGAGTATTTACTCCCTTACCAATCTCACTGGAATAATTTATCTCCAAACTGGCATCATCTGCTAACTGTAGAATTCGAATGGCTGAAGCTTGACCTAACCGTGCATAATCATTAGCCCAAGCAGTAATAAAGTGACCAGCTGATTCTTGGTCAGCAGCAACTAATTCGGCTAAAGCCAAAGCATTATTGCGAAGTGTCATTGCCTGATTGCTATCAGAAACAGTATTAGCCGCGTCAATAGTAGCTTCCATCAAGGGCGCTAAATGCCAATAAAACAAATCATAGTATCCTTGACTTTCTCTTGCGCTCTTTATTTGATCGTAAACCTCTTGAGCATCGTTATTAAATTGATCCCATCTGTCAATTACCGCCTCTTCTCCTCTTACAGTAAAGCCATTACCATCATTCAGATATTTACCAATTCTTTGTAAAAACAGAATATCAAAATTGCTCAAACCACCACCAGTCATGTTTGTATCTTTCAACCACTTACCACTAGTTCTGTCAACTGAACCATAGTTATTATACAGAACATAAGCAGCTTTCTCAGCAGCATCAAAATAATCAGAGTTACCAGTTGTTTCATACGCTTTAAGCATACCTAGTCCCATTACTCCAAATAGGTTTGCACAAGAACCTCCACTATTATCATTGTCTTCTACCCAATCCCATCCGTTGTCATCATTTTGATTCATTACCAATCTCTCGGCAGCATCAAATTCATCATCCTTAACCTGAGTAGCGTTAACAGCAATGGTAGCGCTAATCCCTTCTTCTTGATAAGCGTTATCAACCGATGAGTCTAACTGGAAAGTGAACCAATAATCACGAGTGGTATAATTTACACCACTGCCTTTTTTAGCTAAGAAAACCTTATCCGTACCATCTATAGCATTGCCGTTATAAAGGTTGAAAAGGGTGCCTTTATAAACAGGCCTTCCGACTTCATCTGAAATGGTCACATTAACTTTCTTAGCATAGTTAGGGGCTGTAACATTATCGCTGGTACCAGCATCATCATTAGCCCAACTTGTTACTGCAATCTTGTCAATAATAGCATCTAATGTTCCGTTGTTCCCCATTTGAAGTTTTTGAGGGGGAGTAGCTACGCCGGGCATAAGGCCGGTTAAAGTAACCGGCAAATCATTGACTCCTTGTTGGATGTCTAATTTTCCTGACTGAAAGTTATTGCCAGTAATTGGTTCTTCATCGGTAAACCAAGCACCAGTAATTCCCAAAGTAATTCCAGCAACCACACCAATAATCGCTAAACTAATTATTATCTTTTTCATTTTTCTTTCTTTGGTTAATTATTTTTTTCCTCGACCTTTATGTTTAATTCCTCCCTAATTTCCAAAATAAAAAGCCGTCCTTTTAAAAAAGGCACGGCGAAAATTATTTAATGCTGGAATATTATTGTAGATATAAGTTTTTGGGTTGGAATTTTTACAAACCACACTGGTTATCTAGTTCCTCCCCTAGATAGATAAGTTATGTTTTCACATTATGCTATCTCAAGACAGAAGTCAAGTATTTTTTTAATCGTCCCCTAAAAACTGTCTTGGTATTGGAATTTACCTTATTTTATCTATGTTTTCAGGGTATTTCTTTGTTGAAATATGGGATTATGCTAAATTAGAGGATAAAATTCAAGTAAATTTATCCACCATTTATCCCCCAGTTATTCACTGATTCCTAAAAACCATTCTTGGGCGCCGAAATCAGGGAGGAATTCCATCTAACCCGGCGCCCAAGAATGACTTCTAAGTTTTCACATTAAAAAAGCATAGCAAAATGCTATGTTCAAAATATATCAAATTTTAGTACATCCCTAAAACTTTGTCAACCCTTCAGGAAATAAGGTAAAAGAATTAAAAGAGCGATAGCAATTGAACCCAGAGAAGCAATTAAAACGGCTGCTGCTGAAAGGTCTTTAATTCTTTCAATTTTTGGGTCGTGATTGGGTTGGAGAAAATCCAAAACTCTTTCTATTTGAGAGTTAATTAGTTCCAGACCCAAAACTAAAATAATAGTCAAAACTAAAACCGCTCTTTCAAGGGCGGCTAAGGGAAAATAGAACATTAAAAATAAAACTAAAATCCCGGCGATAGTGTGTATTCTAAAAGTTTGCTCCTTTCTAACAGCAATTTTAAATCCCTTAAATGCTTTTTTAAAACTTGAACAAAGTTTTCTAAAATTAATCATTATTTTAAGTGATTAAATAATCTTAGTATAAAAAAGAGCAAGGTTCAACCTAATAAAAATAGACCGAACACAAATCTATGCCGATCTATTTATAGGGAGTGTGGTGTGCCTCCATCTGGTTATTTTCCCAGATTTAGTCCCTTAATCTCGGGTTGACCGAGCAAGGAAACATAATGGCACACCACACGCCTTTACTTCTCAACTGCCGAGACAGTTGAGAAAGAATCTCCGGAGAAGGAGACCACAAAATTAAACAATCCCTTTTTCTTTCAAGTACTCTTTCATATGATCTGGACAGAGACTACGAGAACCATTTCCCTTGGTTAAAATTTTCTCATCGGTAGTCCAGATCTCAATGAATTTTGGGCTCTGGTGATGAATTTGGACCAAATCTCCGTCAAGAACCTTCCAGCCATTTAGCTTTTCGGGAGCCCCTTGAATTCGTTTCTCCCATTCTTTGACCTGTTCAGGATCGTAAATCCTAATCAGTTTCCTTTCGCACCTTGTACAGCGTGAATGAACTTCAGCCATTTTCTTCTCCTTCTAGTTTTCCTCCAATATGGGCTTTTGAATTACCTCCAATCTCGCTATTCTTTTTTCTCTTTAACCACCTCCTCTATGGAGAGCATTAATATGTCTCTCTCTTACTCGTTGAGATTGCCTCTGGGTGAGAGCGCCGTAATCTTGGGTTTCTGAACTTTCTTCACAATCTTCTTTCTTCTCTCCTTTCACCTGCTTTCCTTTGTTTTCCATTTCGCTTTACCCTTTCTTCTCCCGAGATGATTCCTTATTTTCTGGAATCCTCTCCTAAAATTACTGTTGCGGTTTAAACAAGCTAACCTCGGACGACCTGCCTTTTTCTTTTTCTTTTTCAAGCCCTGTCTCCTTTTCTAATTTCTTGAATGAAACAGCTGGTGAAGTTGCTCTTTAACTTTTGGTTTCTCTCCTATGACCATTTTCCATTGTCCATTTCTCTTGTTCCGTTGCAGCTTTTTTATTTCCCAATTCGGACCATAGCGATGCTTAACAAAGCTATTTATCCTACGCATGTTACACATAAAGCCATGGGAGCTGGGAGCAAAGGGTACCTTAATCTCCTCTATCTTTATAAATTCTTTTTCTGCCATCGTTTTCTCACCTCCTCCTTCCTTATTTAAAAATTAAGGTGCTGTTAATAATAAAAAACTATACCATATTTTCAAAAATTTTGCAATACTTGGCAACAGATTAGATAATTTTTACTGCGGTGCCGTAAACCAAAAGCTCAGCCGCCCCTCCCATAATTTGAGAGGTGGTAAAACGAATGCCAACAATAGCATCGGCTCCTAATTTTTCCGCCTCTTCGGTCATTCTCTTAAGAGCCACTTCTCTTGCCTCGCTTAATGCCTCGGTGTATTCTTTGATTTCTCCTCCAACCAGATTTCTCAAGCCGGCCATAATATCTTTGCCAATGTGTTTGGCTCTGATAGTGTTGCCTTTTACCAAGTCAAGGGCTTCTTTAATTTCTCGACCGGGAATATTGTTTAATGTTGTAAGTATCATAGTTTTATTGCTTGATTTTTTCTTTTTTCTTATCTTTTAACCTTTCAATAATAAGGGAAAATAGAATAATAACCACTCCCAAAATTAAACCAACAATCCCCCACTTAACAACAATTGGGATATCGTTGTCTTTTAAAATGGCTCCAAAAAGTTTATACAAGCCAAATCCGACCAAAACTAACGCCCCTGCAGAAAAAATTGTTAATCCGAAGATGTTGGACGGCTTCATTTTTTAATTGTATCACATTCCGTCCGTCAAAAAAATAAAAGCTCTTGACCCCGTAGAGAAATTTCGAACAATAATATTGAATTGGGCGAAGCCCATTCGAAATTCTTCTACGGGGTTGACAAGTTGATTAAAATAAGTATAATGGACTCAGGACTAATAAGTCGACGTATCTTAGTA
>CAYYIZ010000041.1:0-4640 GCA_964472105.1 uncultured Candidatus Saccharibacteria bacterium
CCTCTCCCTTGGTGTCTGTTATTTTAAGGTCTGTTTCGTTGAAATTAACCGCCACTATGCCAAAAGTTAAACCCTTCTCTGCTCCTCTTACTTTGAGAGCATAACCGAAATCATCACAATCAAATCTCTCTTCTATGTAACTATGCTTATTCAGATTGTCTTTCATGATAAACCTTCTATGGTCAGCCAGGGAGGAGAGAAAATAAGTTTTGTCGACTATAATGTCGGCATAGAAGTTACTCGAGAGCTTCTCTTGAAATAGCTCTGATTCAAAGTACTTGATTACCTCATTCCAACTTACTTCTATCGTCTCCGGTGAGTTTTCGGGACAAAAAAGAATTTCTGTTGCCGCTAATCCCGTCAACACTAACGAGATAACTACGATAATCAGCATAAATCTGGATTTCATTTTTATCGCCTCCTATTTATTTTTTAGGGTACAAAATGATTTTTAAATTATAGCAAACATATTTTGATTTGTCAATGATTGAGGTTTTAAAAGAACTGGAATATAATAAATAATATCCTTATGCCTACGCTTAAATTCTACAATACCCTATCGCGGAAAAAAGAGGTTTTTCGGCCAAGAAAGAAAAACGAGGTAAATCTTTTTGTATGCGGGCCAACCACTTACGATTTTCCCCATTTAGGACATGCCAGAACCTATATTAGTTATGATATGCTTGTTAGCTATTTAAAATTCTTGGGATACAAGATTTTTTATCTGCAAAATATCACTGATATTGATGACAAAATTATCTTGAGAGCAAAAAAAGAAAAGAAGAAATGGTTGGAATTAGCTCGTTTTTTTGAAAAAGAATACCTAAAAGATATGAAAGCACTAAAGATTGGTAGCGTAACAAGATATGCCAGGGCTACCGAACATATTAAAGAAATACAAAGCCAGGTTAAGAGATTATTGAAAAAAGGGTATGCCTACCAAATAGAAGATGGAATTTACTACGATATTAAAAAATTCAAAGATTACGGGAAATTATCTCGCCGAACCATAGAACAAGCCGAAGATGCTGTTTCCCGAATTGATACTGCCAAGGAAAAGAGAAATAAAGGTGATTTCTGCTTGTGGAAATTCTCCAAAGCCGGCGAACCGAAATGGCCAAGTCCCTGGGGTGATGGCAGACCGGGCTGGCATATTGAAGATACGGCTATTAGTGAGAAGTATTTTGGTGTCCAGTACGATATTCACGGCGGAGCAAGAGATTTAATTTTTCCTCACCATGAGGCAGAAATTGCCCAAATGGAAGCGCTCTCTGCTAAATCTCCTATGGCAAAGTATTGGCTTCATGCAGGATTCTTAACAATAAACGGTCGGAAGATGGCTAAATCGCTTGGTAATTTCATTACCATAAAAGATTTTCTAAAAAAATATATCCCCGATGTTTTAAGATTTATTGTTTTTTCCTCTCATTACCGCTCCCCTCTTGATTTTTCAGACAAGCTGGCAAAAGAAGCTAAAACAAATTTAGATAGGTTGGAAGAATTTTTGAGGAAGTTAAGGGAAACAAAGGGAAAATCAGGGAAAAACAACGAAAACTTGATAGACAATTTTGAGAAAAAGTTTTTTGAAGTTTTAGAAGATGATTTTAACACACCAAAAGCCAAAGGACTAATTTTTGATTTTATTTCTAGAATAAACAAAAAAATTGACGAGAACCAATTATCTCAAAAAGAAGCAAAAACTATTTATAATTTCTTTAAAAAAATAAATAAGATTTTTAATATTTTAGATTTTAAAAAAATTGAGGGAAAAGAAACTTTACCCAAAGAAATAACAAAGCTGATTGAGCTCCGTGAAAAATACCGCCTCCAGAAGAAGTGGCAAAAAGCTGATGAAGTCAGAAAGAAACTCCAGAAACTCGGCTATGAAATTGAAGATACGTCACAGGGACCCAAGGTAAAAAAAGTTAAGTAATTAAAAAAACAGGGGTGTTTCTCAGAAATTATTGAGAAACACCCTCTTTTTATGTTTCCAGGCATCTTAGAAGGTTTACTGAAACTCTCAGCTCAGAGAAATTCAATATTCGGGTTTTCGATATCTTGAAATGCTTCTCTACCCATTTCTATGGTCAGTTGGATCAGCTTTAATCCTGCCAAAATTATTACTACTCCAATAATTCCTGTGATCAATACCGCTTCCTGCAATGAAGGGCTCAAGATATTAGAAGTACTGAATATCAATAAGAATATCCCGAAGATAATAATTACCAAAGCGAGCAATATAAGAACTGTAACTCCAGCCATTACCACACCTTTTTCCAACCCTCTTTTAATATTCTTCATTTTTAAAGACCTCCTTTCTAAATTTTAGAGCTAAGTTATTATACCAAGATAATCTCAGAAAGTCAAAAAGATTTGACTAATTTTGAGTTTTTCTGTAAATTGAATATATGGCAAAGGATAATCAAAATTTAGAAATGCCAGACAAGCTTCCACCGCAGAACATTGAAGCAGAAAAATCGCTTTTGGGTTGTTTAATGATTGACCCTCAAGCTATTTTGAAAGTGGTGGATTTTTTAATTCCAAGAGATTTTTACAAGAACTCTCATCAAAGAATCTATCAAACAATGATTGAGCTTTTTGAGAAAAGAGAACCAATTGATGTTTTAAGTATTTCTTCAAGATTAAAAGAAAAAAAGCAAATGGAAGAAATTGGCGGGGCAAGCTATTTAACAAGTTTGGTAAACACCGTTCCTACCGCTTCTCATCTTTCAAATTATGCGAAAATAGTCCAGCAAAAAAGAGTTTTAAGAGATTTAATTGAGACAAGCTATGAAATTGGAAACCTGGCTCATCAAGAATCGGAAGACGTTGATATTCTATTAGACCAAGCCGAAAAAAAGGTTTTTAGCATTGCCCAAAAGTCGCTAACCCAGACCTTTACCCCGGTTAAAGAAACTTTAGAGGATACCTTCAAGAGAATTGACGAGCTCAGCAAACATAAAGGAGGATTAAGGGGAATTCCTACCGGCTTTCGAGCTTTAGATAATATTTTAGCCGGGCTGCAGAAATCCGACTTAATAATTTTAGCAGCCAGACCCAGCTTGGGTAAATCAGCCATGGCTACGGACATTGCCCGCCAGGTTGCTTTAGAGAAAAAAATGCCAGTTGGGATTTTCAGCTTGGAGATGTCAAAAGACCAAATTGTTGACCGGTTAATTGCCGCCCAAGCCGACATTGATTTGTGGAGATTAAGAACGGGAAGATTATCTGATGAAGGCGAAGACAATGACTTTGAGAGAATCCAACGAGCAATGGCAAGTTTGTCAGAGGCCCCTATTTTTATTGACGACGCAGCAAGTTCAAATGTTTTACAGATGAGGGCGATGGCTAGAAGATTACAGGCTGACCAGGGATTGGGACTTTTGATTATTGATTATTTGCAGTTAATGGAAGCGAGAAATCCTGCTCAAAGTACAGTTCAGCAGGTAACCGAGAACTCAAAGGCCTTAAAGGCCCTGGCTAAAGAGCTTAATGTTCCGGTTTTAGCTATTTCTCAATTATCAAGAGCGGTTGAGCAAAGAACTCCTCAAACCCCAAGATTAGCTGACCTTCGCGACAGCGGAAGTTTAGAACAGGATGCCGACGTAGTTTTGTTTATTTACCGGGAAGATAGGTATAAAGAAAATACCGAAAAGAAAAATGTTGCCGACATTATTATTGCCAAACACAGAAACGGGCCGGTTGGCAAGATTGAACTTTATTTTGACGAACAGAGAGTAAGCTTTAGAGATGTAGAAAAAGAATATAGTGAATAATAATGTATCCGCCTTCCATTCAAAAACTTATTGATTTGTTCTCCAAATTTCCAACGGTTGGCCCAAGGACAGCCGCTCGTTTTGTTTTTTATTTGATTAAAACGCCTGAAGAAAAAGTTAAAGAGCTGGTAAAATCAATTGAAGAATTAAGAGAAAAGATAAAGCTATGCCCACTGTGCCTTAAATCATTTGAGGGCAAGGGAGAGCTATGCTCAATTTGTTCCGACCCAAGAAGGGACAAAACTATAATCTGTATTGTGGAAAAAGAAGTTGATTTGGAAGCAATTGAGAAAACAGGAAAATTCAAAGGGCTTTATTTTATCCTGACAGATATAATTTCCGGTTTTAGGAAGGAGGAACAAAGAAAAAAACTTGAAGAAAAAGTTAAAAAATTAGAAAAGCGCATCCAAGAAGAAAAAGTTAAAGAGATAATTTTGGCTTTAAATCCAACTACCGAGGGACAAAACACCTCTTTGTGGCTCCAGAGAAAACTTAAAGGGCTCAATAAAAAAATCACCCAGCTTGGCAAGGGACTGCCAGTGGGCGGTGAACTTGAATACGCTGATGAGGAAACTCTTTCTTCGGCTTTGGAGAGCCGAAGATAATTAATAACTATTTATTAACTTTCAATTTTCAATATCTCTACTTCGGTGAAGGGCTGGCGATGGCCCTTTTTTACTTTATAGCGTTTTTTAGCTTTATATTTAAAAATAATCACTTTCTTTGCTTTCCCCTGCTTTAAAACTTTAGCTGTCACTTTTCCTCCCTTAACTTTTGGAGCGCCAATTTCTAATTTTTTATTTTTTTCCAATAATAAAATATCACCGAAGGTAACTTCTCCACCCTCTTTTTTGTTTAGTTTTT
>CAYYIZ010000042.1:0-4485 GCA_964472105.1 uncultured Candidatus Saccharibacteria bacterium
AGAGAATCAAAGATTATGGGTACTTTAACTTTTAGACAGCTCGCCTATTTTTCGGCAGGGGGGGTGGTTTTGCTTGTTCTTTACTTTATCCTGCCTCTTTATGGTTTTTTAATTTGCTTTTTTCTTATTGGCGGCGCTACTCTTAGCTTGGCTTTCGTAAAAAGAGAGGGGGTGCCGCTTATTCAGATAATCCCTCATTACTTCGGCTTCTTTGTTTCTTCAAGGACTTATCTTTGGCAAAAAAAAGAAACCTTAAGCCCGATTAAATTGGTGGAGAAAAAAAGAGGAGGGGGAAAAGAAAAGGAAAAAGAGGAAGCTCCCTTGAAGGTTGCCCCGGAGAGCAAGTTAAGACGGCTCGGCTCAAAGTTAGAAATTGGAATAAAATAACTTTAAAAAAATATGCCTAAGGCTCCCACCCAACAATTTTTAGAAATTAGCCAGATTAAAGAAGGAACGATTATTTTGAAAAACAAAAGCTTAAGAGGGATTTTGATGGTCTCTTCCATAAATTTTGATTTGAAATCAGATGAGGAGCAAAAAGCAATTATTTATCAGTTTCAATCCTTTTTGAATTCTTTGGATTTTTCTGCCCAGATTATCGTCAGGTCAAGACGCTTAAATATTACCGGCTACTTTGACAAATTGAGGGAAATGGAAGAGAAGCAGCAAAATGAGCTTTTAAAAATTCAGACCATTGAATATAGAAAATTCATTGAGAGTTTGGTTGAGGAGGGAACAATTATGAGAAAGGAATTTTTTATCATTATGCCTTATTCTCTTTCAGAGATCGCTGGTCCCGCTAAAACGCTTGTTAAGGGCCTTTTGAAAAAGGCAGGGGGGACTCCTTCTTTAACCGAAGAAAACTTCAAAAGGTGCCGGGAGCAGCTTTGGCAGAGAATGGAGTTTGTGGCAATCGGTTTAAGACGCTGCGGGTTAACCGCCGTGCCCCTAACGACCCCTGAGTTAATTGAGCTTTTCTGGAGCTGGTATCATCCAAAAGAAGCTGAGTTCGGCTACTACCCGGAAATACTGCCAGAACTTATCAAGTAAACATTATATTCCGAAAATGAAACTGCCGTTTGCAAAAAAAGAAAAAACAATCAGCCAACTGGAAGTTAAACCGGAAGAAATTAGGGTTGGAGACATTATCGCTCCCTCTTCGGTTGAAGTGAAGCAGAATCTTTTAAAATTGGGGGAAAGATTGAGCAAATCTTTTTTTGTCTTTTCTTACCCAAGATATATTTCTACCGGCTGGCTTTCCCCGGTGGTGAACTTGAGTTATCCAATGGATATTTCTCTCTTTATCCATCCGGTCAATTCGGGGGTTATCTTAAAGCAACTTAGAAGAAAACTCACCGAAGTCCAAGCTGAAATTATGGAAAGGCAAGAGAAAGGCTTAATCCGCGACCCCACTTTAGAAACAGCCTACGGAGACATTGAAAAATTGAGAGACGACCTCCAAACAGTCCAGGAAAGAGTATTCAGGTTGGGGCTTTATCTGACTATTTACGGAGACAGCGAAAAAGAATTAAGACAAATTGAAACCTCCTTAAGGTCAATTTTTGAATCGCGGCTAATTTACATCAAACCTGCCCTAATGAGAGAAAAACAAGGCTTTACCTCAACCTCTCCTTACGGACTAGACCAGCTCTTAATACACACTCAAATGAATACCGGCCCTCTGTCAACTGTTTTCCCCTTTGTCTCTCCGGACTTAAGCGCCAACGAGGGAATTTTGTATGGAGTAAACCAGCATAATCTTTCTTTGGTTTTGTTTGACAGATTCAGCTTAGAGAACGCTAACATGGTTTCTTTCGCAAAAAGCGGCGCAGGAAAGAGCTATTTCTGCAAACTGGAGATTTTGCGTTATTTAATGCAAGACGTTGACGTTATTGTTATAGACCCGGAAAATGAATATAAGTTTCTAAGCGATGCGGTGGGCGGCTCTCACTTTAAAATTTCCTTAACTTCTCCTCATCACTTAAATCCTTTTGACCTGCCTGCTCCCGGAGAAGATGAAAGCCCAGAAGATGTTTTGCACTCAAACATTATAAATCTGGTGGGTCTTTTCAGGATAATGCTGGGAGGATTAACTCCAAGAGAGGATGCTGTTATTGACCGCGCTTTAACCGAGACGTATGCGGCAAAAGACATCACGCCCGACTCTAACCCGGCAACCTGGGGAGAAAAAACTCCTTTAATGTCTGACTTTGAAAGTGTTTTGGAGAGCATGGAGGGGACAGAATCGTTGGTGGAAAGAGTAAGAAAATACACCAGGGGAAGCTACTCTCAATTTTTTAACAGCCCCTCCAACGTTTCTCTGGACAAAAAGCTTGTCTGTTTCGGAATCAGGGATATGGAAGATGAGCTGCGGCCAATGGCAATGTTTATTATTTTAAGATACATCTGGAATCAGGTGAGAGCCACTTTGAAAAAAAGAATTTTATTGGTTGACGAGGCCTGGTGGATAATGCAAACAGAGGACGGGGCTTCCTTTATGTACGGGCTTTGCAAAAGGGCCAGAAAATATTGGCTGGGAGTTTCAACTATTACCCAGGACGTTTCGGACTTTATGAAATCGGATTACGGCAAGCCGATTATTACCAATTCTTCTCTGCAGTTTTTAATGAAGCAAAGTCCAGCCAGCATTGATGTTGTCCAAAAAACATTCAACCTGACCGACCAGGAAAAATACACTCTGTTGGAGTGCGCGGTTGGCGAAGGAATATTTATTGCCGGACAGAAAAGAGTCGCTTTAAAAGTGGTTGCTTCTTACGCTGAAGACCAAATTATCACCACTTCTCCCGAACAGGTTTTGGCGGCCAAAAGAGCCAAAAAGGCCCTCACGTCGGTTCATATCCCAGCTAAAAAATTTAGTTAAACTATTTGCTAAACTATATGCCAGAGACAGAAACAACAATTACTCAAGAAGCGCCTTCAGCTTCAGAGCAGCCGGCTTCCCAAGAATCCGAAATTTCAACAGGAGAGAAATTTCGCACAATAGAAGATACATTTCAAAAAGGAGCTCTCTTAAGCGTTGAGGGGTTCATAATGATGAGCGTGGCAGCGGCTGTTGATGGAGGCGAACTTCTTTTTGAGTTAATCCCGGGCATTGGCACGGCTATCTCTATTTTAATTGATATTTTTGCTTTACTTTTTATTGGTGGCTGGATGTATTTTAGGTCAGGGCAAATAACAGTCCCGAAGAAAACCGGAGATAGAATAGCAAAGGTAGGGGCTAAGGCAGCAAAATGGGCGAAGCACTTAAAATGGTTAAGGCCCCTATGCTTTATTATTGAAATGATTCCTATCGGCTCAAGTATTCTTCCTTTGTGGATATTGGTCGTTTATGCTGAATTAAAATCAGGAGAAGGTTAAAAATAAAATGAAAAAGAAGCTCAAAAAATCTCTGATATTCTTTCTCTTGTTTGTTTTCATTTTCCAAGCAAGCTATGTTTTTGCTTTTGAGGTAAAATATCCTTCGGTGCCCGGCACCATAAACCCTCAGGAGATTGAACAGAAATTAAAGGCGGGAGATATCCAAAAAAGCGATGTCCTGCCTCTTTATTTTAAGTATTTTTTCAATTTATCTTTAATAATTGTCGTTTTAATCTGTCTGGGGGTGATAATTTACGGCGGGGTTTTGCATATAACGGCCGGTGCTGAGCCGGCTGTTTTGGTTTCTGCCAGGCAATGGATATTTTCGGGTCTTTTGGGCCTTTTAATTTTATTCTCCTCTTATTTAGTTTTAGTTACCATTAATCCCCGGCTCTCTATTTTGAAATTGGGAAGAGAGGAAGTTTCTATCCCCTTTACCGGCCCCGCTCTCGTTTCGGTGCCGGCCTCAACTTATTTTGAGGTTCCCACCGGCAAATTGATTGAAGAAAATCTCGGTCATATTACCGTTAACACCACCAGAGTTATTGCCGGGATAACCCACTGGCCCGATTGTGATGACGACAGAACAGACTGCTGGGGCGGTGATAAAGGCCCTCGCGATACGATTAAATACTGCCTTACCGATGATTTATCTTTTACTGAGTCCGATTGTCATTGGGAAGATTATCCTAATAGCTGCGGGGACAACGAGGTGATGGTAGCGATTGATTGGCCTAAGTGTGAGGGCGGCCAAATGGATTGCTGGGGAGGGGATGCTCAAATCAAATGCTGCGGCCCGGTTAAATTAACCGGCTGCCACACTACAAATTATCCGAGCTGTGAGGAAGGTGAAATTTTACATCGAATTACTCGCCGGCCTGATTGTCTATGGGACATCTCCGGTTATCAAATGGACTGCTGGGACGAAAATAGAGATAAAGCTCGTTGCTGCACGCCCAAAAACGTTAATTTCACTGCTTGTTATGAGCTTCAATCACCAGAGGTTGAGGGCCCGGAGATTAACAAGTTTGTCAGTGAACTGGAAAAAGTTAAAGCGAGAAGTGAAGATTTAAAACGGAATATGGAACTATTAGAAGAGGCGACCGA
>CAYYIZ010000043.1:0-4434 GCA_964472105.1 uncultured Candidatus Saccharibacteria bacterium
TTTCCCGAATCAACATATTTTCTTAAAATAGTTTGAGAGGCGCTGTCAACTTGACAGTACTTTTTTATTTGGGGAATCTTCATTTCAGAATTGGTTAAAATTCCCCCTTCTTTAAATCTTTCTTTTTGAACCTCTCTTGTTTTTTCAATTCTGGCTCTGATCTCCGAGCTTAAATTTTCTTTATCCGGCGCAATTAAGTCATCGTACTTTAAAGAAGGAATCCAGCAAAAAATATCAAACCTGTCCATCAGGGGTCCTGATAGTTTTCTGCGATAAGAGGCAATTTGAGAAGGGGCGCAGGTGCATTCTCTTTCCGGAGAGAGATGATAGCCGCAGGGACAGGGGTTGGCGGCGGCAATTAAAGTGAAGCGGGAGGGGAAAGTTAAACTCTTTTTTGCTCTTTGGATATTAATTTCTCCCTCTTCCAAGGGTTGGCGCAAACTTGCCAAAACATCACGATGGAATTCCGGGAATTCATCTAAGAATAAAATTCCTCGGTGGGACAAAGTTATTTCTCCCGGTCTCGGGGGCGAGCCGCCGCCAACAAGAGCCACTTCCGAAGAAACGTGATGAGGGTTTCTGAAGGGTCTCTCTTTCAAGAAAGGTCTTTTTTTCGATAAGAGGCCGGCAATGCTGTAAATGCGGGTTAGTTCCAGCAATTCTTCAAAGTTTAATTTTGGCAGGATTGAAACGATTGATTTGGCTAATAAGGTTTTTCCCGCTCCCGGAGGTCCTTGAAGCATAACATTGTGGCCGCCAGCGGCGGCAATCTCCAATCCTCTCTTGGCGTGGTTTTGTCCTTTTATCCAGCTAAACTCTATTTCAAAATTTCCCGAGCCATTGGTTAAATCGCTGAAATTAATTATTGGTTGAGGGATTCGCTTTCCTTTTTCCAAAAGACCGATGACCTCTTTCAAATTTTCCGCTCCGAAAACCTCAATCTTATTTTTATCTTTCAAAAAATTAACCAGAGAGGCTTCTCTGGTATTTTCTTTTGGTAAAATTATTTGGGAGAATCCTCTTTCTTTTGCCAAGAGGGCAAAAGAAAGAGCTCCCTTAATTGGTTTTAATGCTCCGTCCAAGGCCAGCTCTCCCAGCAAAATTTTGCCTTGTGGGTTAAATTTGGTTTGGCTGGAAGACAGCAAATAGGATAAAGCAATCGGCAAGTCATACAAGCTACCCTCTTTTTTTAAGTCAGCCGGAGCTAAATTTACCAAAACTCTCCGGGCTTCCTGATGAGGCGGAGAAAAACCAATGCTTTTAATGGCTGCGGCAACTCTTTCTTTTGCTTCAGCAATTGCTTTGTCGCCGAGTCCGACAATGCTGAAACTTCGCAATCCTTTTGAGCAGGCAGCTTCAACCTCAATGATTTGAGCGGTCAGTCCCTGGAGGGCTGCCGAGAAAATTTTTGAAACCATATTATTAAACTAACTTAACAAATTAAAAAACCGCCTGAGCATTCAGGCAATGTCCAAGATGATGCCAATAATCAATGCCAGAACAGACAGAGCAAAAATAAAGGCTGAGTTCCATTTGGATTTTGAGGTAAGAGAAGTTTTGACAATATAATGCAGTGCTTCTTTTTGTTTCTCGGTAATCTGCTGGGGATTTTTAACTGCTTCAATCAATTTGTAATCTGAAACCAGCCGAGCTCTCTTTTTGGCAATATTGTAGCGGTGTCCGAAATAGAGGATAAAACCAACCGTACCAACGTACCAGGAAATTTTTACCCACAGGGGATTGTAATAATTTAAGACAATAATTACTCGATAAGCCAAAGTAGCAATAATGCCCGCCAAAAAGAAGAATAATCGGATGGGTTTCGGGTTGGGTTTTACGGCTTCCATAAAAATAAAGAGTTTTTATTATTTGGATTTCTTTTGCTTTTTTGCTTTTGCTTTTTCTTTTAGTTTTTCCTTCTTTACTTTCTTGCCAGCAGCAGTCTTAACGGGGACTGGTTTTTCCTCCTCATCTGCCGGCTTCTCCCCTGCCTCGCCTTTTTCTAATTGACTCAAGCTTCTGACGTCTATTTTCCAGCCGGTGAGTTTTGCCGCCAGTCTTACGTTTTGGCCTTCTTTGCCAATGGCCAAAGAAAGCTGGTCGTCAGGGACTATGGCTTGGGCTTTGTTTTTGGGCAAAATTCTAATCTCCAAAACCTTGGCTGGACTAAGAGCATTAGCAAGATATTTTTCTGGTGCTTCCTGCCATTCAATGACGTCAATTTTTTCACCCCCCAATTCGTTAATTACCGCTAAAATTCTTGTTCCTCTTTGCCCGACCAAAGAGCCGATGGGGTCGATGCCTTCTTCGTTAACTGTTACGGCAATTTTGCTCCGAGAGCCCGGCTCTCTGGCAATTGACTTTATTTCCACTTGGCCGGCCGAGATTTCCGGCACCTCCAATTCAAAAAGTTTTGAGATTAATTTCGGATAAGCCCTTGACAGGACAATCTGAGGTCCCCGGGGAGTTTGCTCGGTTTTTAAAACAAAAAGCTTTAATCTTTGGCCCGGCCGGTAGAATTCTCCCGGCACCTGCTCTTTTTGGGGCAGAATGCCGGAGGTTCTGCCGATGTCCAGGAAAATTGCGTTTCTTTCAATTCTTTGAACAATACCGGAAACAATTTCTCCCTCTTTTTCTTTGTATTCTTTAAAAATTTCTTCTTTTTCCGCCTCTTTTATTTTCTGTAAAATTACCTGCTTGGCGGTTTGAGCGGCAATCCGGCCGAAATCCTCTTCGGTTTTCAAAGCTATTTTTAATTCTTCGCCTGCTTTTATCTTCTTGTCAATTTTTTTGGCTTCGTTGAATAAAATATGACGTTCCGGATTGAAACGAACTTTTTCTTTGTCTTGGGAGGAGACGGTTTCTTCTTTTTCCTCTTTGAGTTTCTCTAATTCTTCTTCACTCAAAATCATCTCTTCCGTTACCACTTCTTTAATCTGCCAGAAATTAACCTTGCCTTGCTTTGGATCAAGTTGAGCAGTAATTTTTTGTTTCTTTTTTCCGTATTCTTTTTTGTAAGCGGCCGCTAAGGCGGCTTCAATCACCTCAATAATTTTTTCTTGAGGTATGCCGCGCTCTTCAGCGATTTCCATTATGGCCGATGTAAATATTTTTAAATCCATAGGTAATAGAGATACTTTATAAAACTAAAAGTCGTTTCGCAACGACCTTTAACTTTTAATAGTTTAGCAAAAAGGGGAGGAATGTCAACCCTTTAATAACTATCCTCAATGGCGTTTTGATAATGTCTGATTTTTGCTTTTTCAAAACCAGGAGAAACTTCAATAGCTATTATGTCAATCTGCCAAGGGCCTTCAAAGGGAATTTTATTCTCTGATAGATAAATCTGAGACATTTTTATCAATTGTTTTTTCTTTTTCCTGTCAATTTCATCTTCGGGCAAAAACCCTTCTCTCTTTTGAATTGTCTTTACTTCAACAAAAATAATTTTTCTTTTCTTTTTAACTACCAAATCAAGTTCTCCCCATTTGTTTCTGAAATTTTTAGCCAAAATTTTATACCCTTTCTTTTTAAGCTCTTTTTCAGCAATTTCCTCACCAAACTGACCCAGTTGTTTAGGAGTCCTCATTTTTTACCTTTTACGTTTTCTACTTTTAATATATCTTTCTATTGCTTCTTTGGTTGTTAACCAATTCCTCCCTTCTTTGTGAGCTTCTAATTTTCCCTGCCTGACTAATAAATTTAGATATTTAGCGCTATAAGGGGTTTGCTTGCTTGCTTCGGATAAAGGTATGAACTTTTCTCTCTTTTTTGAAACAGGAGTAAGGATTTTTGAATAAATATCCAGGGAACGTTCCACTGCCTGAGCAATAAATCTAACAAAAGGAGTTAAATCTTCCTTGTCGGCTTTGCTTAAAACTTGGTAATATTTTTTTCTATCATTTTTTAAAATAATAACTAATGGATAGCCGGTCTGCATCAGCAGTAAATTCATTGCTAATCTGGCGGTTCTTCCGTTGCCGTCAAAAAATGGGTGGACATAAACTAATTTATGATGAAATAAAGCAGCCAGTTCAATAATATGTAATTTTTTCTTATTCTCTTGCAGCCATTTCATTAAGTTGTTCATCTCAATTGGTACATCAATGGCCTCTGGCGGGCTGTAGTTAGCGCCAGCAATAATCACATTGCTGTTTCGGTATTTTCCCGCCCACTCTTTATCTGTTTCTTGCATTACTAACTGATGTAGGTTTCGGATAAAACGTTCTGATATGCTGTGTTTTTTGTTTTTCTCAACCAACTCATATAAATATTCTAAGGCCTCCCGGTGATTTTTTGCCTCTAGGTGGTCTTTTAAAGGTTTTCCTTTGATAGTAACTCCCTCATTGATAACCAAAAAAGTTTCTTTCAAGGTTAAACTATTGCCTTCTATAGCATTGGAGTTATAAGTCATTTCTATCTGGAAATGCTCTT
>CAYYIZ010000044.1:0-4402 GCA_964472105.1 uncultured Candidatus Saccharibacteria bacterium
GTTTCTAAACTTGATTTCAAATTTTTAATATTTTCTAAAAGGTTTCCGGTTTCCAGATTCAATACCTCCAAAGCCATTAAGTTGTCAAAAAAATCAGCCAAACTTTCTTCGGCTAAAAATATCTCAACTGACGAACGCTGGTCCTCTTCATAACGAAGCTGTAAGAGGTTGGCTAAGCTTTCTTTAATCTCTACAATTTTTTTATTTGTTTCGTCAATCGAGCCCTGAGTGCCCTGAATTTGGGCAGAAAGGTCATTTATCATTATATTGCCCTGATAGACCTGATAATCCAGGCTCTTTATTCTGTTGTTTAAAATATAAATCTTATTCTGGAGAGTATTTTTTTCCTCTTCGGTTTTACTGATGTCAGCCTCTATGGCTTCGCTTTTTTCCTGATAATATGCCTGGCATTTTCTGAGCAGGGACTGATAGTCCTCTTTGGAAAGATTCTCCGGCTTCTCCTCAATCCTTTCCCATTGGCAAATTTCTTCCAGGTTTTCTTGAGCAAAACTTTTAATGCCTGGTAGTAAAAAAGCCGAGGTTAAAATAACTGCCAGAATTATCTTTGAAATTGGATTTTTGATTCTTTTTGTCATTTGGACTTCTCTTTAGTTCCTCCTTTTTTCTCTTTACCTTCCTCCGTTTTCTCTTCTGTTGCTACTTCCCTGCCCGCCGCAGCTTTAGCGGAGGCGGGTTCCCCTCCTTCTGTTTTCTCTTCTTCTACTTTCTCTTCTTCTGCTACCGCTTCTTCCTCTTCTTCTCTGGGCGGCACAACAAGAGCCACAATCTCCTCTTTATCTCTTAAAATAGTTACTCCTTCCGGAACGCTCAAATCGCCAATGACAATCCTGTCTTCAAAGGTTTTTAGTTTTTCAATGCTAATCTTAATTTCTCTCGGCAATTTTTGAGCCAATCCTTTAACTTCAACTTGCTGGATTTCTCTAACCAACGTGCCCCCCAATTCTTTAACGGCCAAGGAGGTTCCTTCAAAAACCAGAGGAATTTCGGCTTCAATCTCTTTTTGGGCCGAGGGATGATAAAAATCAACGTGCAAAAACCTGCCAGTTAATGGATCCCGGGCAGTATCGTGAATTAAAACTTGAATTTTTTTTGCAGGTTTCGTGTCAACCTCAAGGGTAACCAAAGAACTCTCTCCCGCCTCCTGATAAATCTTTTCAAATTCTTTTTCCGCAACCCCAAGAGAAAGATTTTTAACCCCTTCGCCATATAAGACAGCGGGCAAAACACCTTGCTTACGAAGGGAATTGGTTTTTCTACCAAACTTATCTCTAATTTTTGCTTTAAGCTCCATCATTTTATTTTGATGCATTGCACCGGACAAACCTCAACTGCCTCTTTACTGCAGTCTGCTTCTTTAATCTCAAGCTCATCGCTCTCCGATTTTTTATCAGCCTGAGAACCTTTCAAATGGGCTTTGCCGTCTTCTTTTAACTCAAAAAACTTGGGACACAAAGCAACGCAGGACCCGCAACCGATACATTTTTCTTTTTCAAGAATTATTTTCATAGTGCTCTTTTTTCTACTTTTACCTTTGGCCAACTTCCCCACTGTTCCTTTTTTAATAATCCGTTTTTTGCCCCAATTTTTTGGATGCAGCTCGTGGAATTAGCGGTTGCTAACTGCACAGCATATTCTATATCATTTTTCTTTAAAAGTCCACTCAAAAACCCGCTGGCAAAAGCATCGCCGGCTCCGGTCTTTTCAAAAGGCAAAACCTGAGGAATTCCAGCAGTAAAAACATACTTGCCATCAGACACCATTGACCCCTCTTTGCCCTTGGTAATTACTAAAATACCCTTCAAAGAACTCTTTAATTTTTTAATTATTTCTCTCCCTTTCTCCTTTTTAATTTGAGAAAGTAAAGAGGCCTCTTCTTTGTTTAAAATCAAAACATCAATTTCTTTCAACTGAGGAGCTAAAATTTCTTCCCGCAACTCTATTTGGCTGTTGCCGAGATTTGCTGCGATTTTTATACCCTGCTTTTTAGCAAACTTTACCAAGGGGACAAAAACTTCAGCGCTTTTCCCGCTTAAAGGAGCCAGGTAAAACCATTTTGTTCTTAATTTGCTGAAGGGAATATCCCGTTCCGTCAAAAGATGACAAGCCCCCCGATAAAGCAGAATTGTTCTTTCTCCCGACAAAGAAAGAATTGCTGAATAGGCGGTTGGGTAATCTTCGTCTTTTTCAATAAGTTGTGTATTAACTTTAAATCTCCTAAGTTCTTCAATTACCGCCTCCCCTCTCTTGTCGCTGCCCACCTTAGTAAAAACGGCCGTCCTCAATCCCTGATTGGCAAATGTTACAGCTGTGTTGGTGGCGCCCCCGCCGCTTGCCACTTTTAAGTCCTCAATAAATATTTTAGCGCCCAAACCAAAACAAAGAGATTTGGATTCTGAAGGTTCTTCCTCTTCTAAAACCCGGTAGCTCCCTTTTTTCAACCTTAAAAAGGTATCTCTGGTCGCCGAACCAAATGTTATAATATCAAACATATCATCTTTTAACTTTAGCTAAGTCTAAAATTGTTTTGATGACGGTATCTGGATTCAAGGACATACTCTCAATTCCCTCTTTCATTAAAAAGTCAGCAAACTCCGGAAGGTCACTGGGACCCTGCCCGCAGATTCCGCAGTATTTGTTTTTCATTTTGCAGAATCGGATAACTTTTGAAATCATTTTTTTGATTGTCTCATTTCTCTCATCGCCAATCTTTTGCAAAGTAGAATTATCACGGTCAATACCTAAAGATAATTGAGTGAGATCGTTGCTTCCAATCGACATACCGTCAAAGATTTTTAAAAATTCCTCAGCTAAAATTATATTGGAAGGGATTTCGGCCATTACATAAACCTCTAATCCATCCTTTCCTTTCTCCAGCCCTGCTTTTTTCATTATATCCAAAACTTTTTTTCCTTCTTCAATTGTTCGACAAAAAGGAATCATTACTTTTACATTTTTCAAGCCAAAAATATCGCGAACCCTTTTTATTGCCTGACATTCCATTAAAAAGGCGGGTTTAAACTTTTCATCATAATACCTTGAAGCACCCCGCCAGCCAAGCATTGGATTTGATTCCCCGGCTGGTTCAAATAATTCTCCACCCAACAGTTGAGCATATTCGTTTGTTTTGAAATCAGAGAACCTGACAATCACCTCCTTTGGCCAAAAAGCAGCGGCAATCTGGCCAATCCCCTCAGCCAATTCTTTAACAAAATACTCTCTTTTGTCTCTGTGTTCAACCGTAATCTTTTCAATTTGCTTTTTGAGAGATTTATTTTTTAATTTATTGAAGTGGTAAAGCGCCAAAGGGTGAATTCGGATTTTTTCAGCGATTATAAATTCCTCTCTAGCGAGCCCCACTCCCTCTACCGGCAAAAAAGAATTCTTAAAAGCGCTTTCTGGAACTCCACTGTTGAGCATTACTTTTGTTTTGAGCTTTGGAATTTTCCTTAAATTGTATCTTTTTATCTTGAAAGGAATTTTACCCTCAAAGATTCTTCCGTTTAATCCCTGGGTGCAATCAACCGTCACCAGTTTTCCTGTCTTTAAAGTTTTGGTTGCCCTTTCGGTGCCTACAATACAGGGAACTCCCAACTCACGACTAACTATAGCTGCATGAGCCGTTTTGCCTCCTTCGTCGGTAATAATGGCTGCGGCTTGCCTCATAATGGGAACCCAATCAGGGTCGGTCATTTTTGTTACCAAGACCTCTCCTTTTTTGAACTGGTCAATTTTAGAAACATCGGCGATTAACCGGACCCTGCCAAGACCGATTTTATCACCAATGGCAGTGCCTCTTAAAATCGGCGGCTTTTTTGTTTTTATTTGATATTCCTCAAAAACCCTGCTTTCTTTTTGACTGTGGACAGTTTCTGGCCTTGATTGAGTAATAAAAAGCTCCCCGGTCTTTCCGTCTTTAGCCCACTCAATATCCTGGGGGATTTTATAATGCTCTTCAATTAAACAGGCCCAGCGGCTCAGGGTTAAAATTTCATCATCGGTTAAAGAAAACTTTAATTGTTTTTGCTTGGAAACATTTGCTTCTTTCAATCCGCCTTTTCTGTTGTAAATATACTTTTTCGTCTTTCTCCCTAAATTTTTAACAATTATTGGCTTAAACTTTTGGCTCTTTCGGTGAGGTTGAGCAGCCATTAAAATTGGTTTAAAAACAAAGAACTCGTCCGGGGTAATTTTTCCTTTAACAATGAGCTCCCCTACTCCGTAAATTGAATTTATTAAAACTACATTGGAGAACCCTGTTTCTGTATCTAAGGTGAATATCACCCCGGAAGATGCCAGATCGCTTCTTGTCATTTTCTGAACTCCAACCGACAAGGCGATTTTTAAGTGAGAAAATCCTTTTTCTTCCCGGTAAGCAATTGCC
>CAYYIZ010000045.1:0-827 GCA_964472105.1 uncultured Candidatus Saccharibacteria bacterium
CCGGTATTTCTCCAAGCAATTCATTTGTGTTAATGAGGGTATGATGAAAAACGCCGTTTTCCAAATAAAGTTCGTATTCTTTTCTACCAAGGTCTTCCAAGATTAGAGGTTTTTTTAATAGATATTTTGTCAACTTCGCTAATTCTTCAGCAGTAGAGTAATTTACCTCATTGTGGAGCGCTTCTCCGTTTGAATCTTCGGGGTCAAGACCGGTCGGATTAAAAAAATAGGTACTGTTTAATCCCATATCCTTCGCTTTTAAATTCATTAAACTGGTAAAGCCTTCTATGTCTATCAGTTGAGCCAAAGCAAAAGCAGCGTCATTACTTGATTCAATAAGCATAATGCGTAGAAGGTCTTCAACCCTTAAAATTTCCCCTATTTGCAAATTTCCCTCATCTCCTTCTTGAGCTACCGCAGTTTTTGAAATTTGAGTTCTTAAAGAATCTTGATAAAATTCTCTAACAATAATTGCCGTCATAAGCTTGGTCAAGCTGGCAATTGCCATTTTTTGCTCTCCCTTTCTTTCAAAGAGAACCTTTTCTTTACCGTCTTTATCTAATCTGACAGAAATTGCGCTCTGGGCTTCAATCTCTGAGCTCTTTGGAGCCGGAAAACTTTCTTCAACTTTAACCACTGAATTTAAATTCTGGCTAACTTGAGCAATAAACAAAGTAGGTGGATTTTTTTCAATTTGCTTGGCATAAAAAAAATCTTCCATACTTCTCTGTAAAAAGTTCACCCCCCACCAAAAAGGAAAACTTGCCAAAATTACAATTAAAAAAAGTTTGATGTTTTTGGTGATTTTTTCTTTGTGTCAATGTTTT
>CAYYIZ010000045.1:837-4188 GCA_964472105.1 uncultured Candidatus Saccharibacteria bacterium
AAAGCTCTGAAGGGGTATCCATCATTGGATCTCTGGCATCGCCTGTTTTGGGAAAAGCAATTACTTCGCGGATGTTCGGTTCACCCGCATACAGCATAGCCAATCGGTCAATCCCGGGAGCGGCTCCTCCATGCGGAGGCGCGCCAAACTCAAGCGCTTGGAGAAGATGTCCAAACTGCTCTCGCGCTTTTTTTAAATCCAAACCAATTAACTGCATAACTTTCTCTTGTAAATCACGCTTATGAATTCGCAAGCTTCCGCTGCAAATCTCGTAGCCGTTGCAAACAAGGTCAAATTGACTGCTAATTACTTTGCCAGGGTCTGTGTCAAGGAGGGTTTTCTGTCCCTCTTTCGGTAAGACAAACATATGATGGACGGGGTCCCAGCGTTTTTCTTCTTTTGACCATTCAAACAAGGGGAAATCAATAATCCAGGCGAAACCAAGAACATCTGGATTTTTTGGGTCAGGACGAATATCGGGCTTATCCGTTCCATATTTTTTCATTGCTTCTTTGTAGGTTAATCTTGGCAGAGGTTCTGACAATAACTTTTTGTTGGTTAAGGGTTCCAGATCTTTAGTGAGCTTTACGATACATTCCTCTAAAAGATTCATAATTTCGTCTCGTTCAACAAAAGACATTTCAAAATCCCATTGGGTGTGTTCTGGTTGTCGTTCCGCCCGGGGATCTTCGTCGCGCATGGCTCTGGGAATTTGGAAGTAGCGTTCAACGCCCCCCACCATTAATAATTCTTTATATTGCTGAGGAGATTGTGGAAGAGCGTAAAATTTTCCCGGATAAAGGCGGGACGGAACAACGTAATCTCTGGCGCCCTCCGGGGTTGACCGTGTAAGTAAAGGGGTTTCTATGTCGGTGAAGCCGTTCTCTTCCATAAAATTTCTGATAAATTTCACTATCTGGTGCCGAATCCCGAGATTTTTTTGAAGGCGTTTTCTCCGAATATCCAAATATCTGTATTTGAGGCGTTTCTCCTCCCCTACTTCATATCCATCGGTATCAATTGGAAAAGGAAGAGTTTTTGCTTCAGAGAGTATGGTGAGTTTTTCCGCTGATATTTCAATGTTGCCAGTTTCAATTTTGGGGCTTTTCATGTTTTCAGGCCTTTCTTTTACTTCTCCAATTACCTCAATTACCCACTCTGCACGTAATTTTTGAGCTGTTTTATAAATCTTTTCCTCTTTGGGGGTAAAAACAACTTGAGCTATTCCGCTCCTGTCTCTTAAATCAATAAAAATAATTTTGCCATGGTCTCGTCTTGAGTTAACCCAGCCGCAAAGTTTTACTTTTTCCCCGACGTATTTAGTTGTATCTCCAGTTAAAGTTCTTTCCATAAAAAATTAACTCTTTATTCTGACGAATTTTCTTTTGCCAACCTGCAAAGTCATTCCATCTTTTATTTTAACAATTTCGTGCCAGTCGGTTCTTGTTTTTTTGTCAATTTTCACTCCTTTTTGCAAAATTAATCTTTTACCTTGGCCTCGGGAAGAAATCAGGCCGGCCGCAAAAAGCAAATCCAAAATTGGCATAACCTTTTTGGCTGTTTTAAAGGCAGGAATTTTAGAGGGTAATTTCTTTTCTCTGAATACCTGATTAAACTCTTTTTCTGCCGAAAGCGCTGCTCTTTCTCCGTGATATAATTTTACAATTTCTCTGGCTAATCTGGCCTTAGCTAAGCGTGGTTTTTTCTGCAGGGTTCCATTAATCTCTTTTTTAGTTAAGTTTGTAATTAATTCAAGATATTTTTTAATTAAATTATCGGGAATAGACATGATTTTGCCGTACGTCTTATTTGATTTTTCCGTCAAAGCAATGAAGTTTCTAAGAGACTTACTCATTTTTTCTTTACCATCTATTCCTTCCAATAGTGGACACGTTATGATATCTTGAGGATTTTGGTTGTATCTTTTTTGGATTCGTCGGCCCATCAGCATATTAAATTTTTGATCCGTACCTCCAATCTCTACATCTGCTTTGAGTTCCACTGAATCATAACCTTGCAACATCGGATAGAGGAATTCTTCCAAAGTAAAATCTTTGTCTTCACGAAGCCGTTTTTTAAAATCTGCTCGGGCAGAGACTTGGCCATAAGTAACTTTGGTGGCGAGGGTCATAATTTCTCGAAGTTTCATTTTATCCCACCATTCGCCATTATAACGTATTTCTACTTCCGAGAGGTCCAAAATTAAGCCTGCTTGCTTTTTGTAGCTACGCATATTCTCTTTTATCTTAGTAGGAGAAAGAGAGCTCCTTGATGATGTTCTACCGGTAGGGTCACCGATTTTAGCTGTAAAATCCCCAATAAGAAAAATAATTTGATGTCCTATTTCCTGAAATTGTCGCAATTTCCATAAACAGACAGAGTGACCCAAATGTAAAATGTTGGCCGTGGGGTCAATCCCGAATTTTATTCGCAATTTCTCACCATCCAATAACCTCTTCTCTAAATGTTTTCTGATAATTACTTCTTCCACTCCCCTATCTAAAACTTCTTTAACTTTTTTAGGGTTAGTATTGATTTTCATAGATTGATATTGTTCTTTATTCCATTATTCTATTTTACTCAAAGTCGTCAAAAAAGCAATGAAAAATAACTAAAAACAGGGAGATAAGCTCCCTGTTTTTAAGATAAAAAATCAATCTCTAGAATGGTTCTAAAATTATTCTTGCGAAGGACCTGCTTCTTCTGAAGGACCTGCTTCTTGAGAAGGACTTGTTTCTTCCGGTTTCTCTTGTTCAGCTGGGGTAGTTTGAGGCAGGACTCCTCCTCCTTTCTTTGCTTTCTTTGATTTAAGATACAAAACAACTATCCCGACAACCGCCGCTACCAGAATTACCCAAAATAACCAATAAAGTTTTCCCATAAGTTTTTGTTTTCTTTAAATTAAGAAGACCTTTAGTTTAGAATCTTTTATCTATTGTAAACCTTATTTCCTATTAGTCAATTGTCAACCCCGTTTAGAAATTTTTGAATACTTTTTATTACAGCTGGAATTTTCTAATATTTTCGGGATTATTCTATATTACACCATCTTAACTAAAATTTCTAACGGGGTCAACTGTGGATAATTACTTAAGCTCCTCAACTATTTTGTAGATACTTCCTGCTCCCATAATGATAACCATTTCTCCGCCCTTTAAATTCTTTTTTAAATGATTTATTGTTCTTGCCTTTGGTAAATAAACTGCACCAGTTTTATTAATTAGCTTGATTAATTTTTTTGAATTAACTTTTTTCTTAAGACCCTTTACTTCCCTGCCAGCCACGTCATAAATGTCAGTGATGATTAATTTATCCACTTGTTTTTTAACCAAAGCTTGTTTAAAGACCTTA
>CAYYIZ010000046.1:0-4061 GCA_964472105.1 uncultured Candidatus Saccharibacteria bacterium
AGAAGAGAAAGAAGTTCAAAAAGAAGGAAAATCATAAAATGGTAAAGAAAACAAGAAAAAAAAGCCGTTTTTCCAAAACCTGAAGGTTTCTTTAAAGAATTATCAGCCTCCGGAGTGGTTAAAACTAAATAAAGAAAAAATAGAGGGAAAAGTGACAGAGGAACCCTCTGTTGACGAAGTCAGTTCGGCGGTTGATGTTTCTGCAATTTTTGAGTTTTATTCTAGGTAAAATCTTGAAACTTAAAACTTGAGGCTTGAAACTTTCTATTTATGTTTCAGGTTTCAGGTTATATGTTTTAAGAAAAAAAATATGATTCCACTTCCATCGCAGCCAAAAATTATTCAAAAGAAAGACAATATGACTATTTTTGAGATTGAAGGTTTGTACCCGGGTTATGGGGTGACAATTGCAAACAGCTTGCGGAGAGTATTGCTTTCTTCATTGGAGGGAGCAGCAATCACTCAGGTTAAAATTAAGGGAGTTTCCCATGAATTTTCAACAATTCCCGGAGTTTTAGAAGATGTGGTTTTAATAATTCTCAACCTGAAAAAAATAAATTTCAAGCTTTTCAGTCCGGAACCTCAAACGATAACCTTGACGGTAAAGGGAGAAAAAGAGGTAGTGGCTGGAGATTTCAAATTATCTTCTCAAGTGGAAATCGCCAATTCCCGGGCCCACATTGCCACCTTGACTAAATCTTCAGCTGAATTTAGCATGGAAGTTCAAGTTGAAAAGGGAGTGGGATACGCTCCGGTTGAAAAAAGAGAAATGAAGAAATCAGAAATAGGAGTAATCCCCATTGATGCCATTTTCACTCCGGTAAAAAAAGTAAGTTTTTCAGTGGATAATATGCGGGTAGGGAAAAGAACCGACTTTGATAGATTAAGAATAGAGATTGAAACAGACGGAGCCATTTCTCCCCAAGAAGCCCTGACGCAATCCTCAGAAATTCTTCTTGAGCAGTTTTCGATTTTTCCTCAGGCATTTAAAGAAGTTGAAAAAGCCCCTTCGTCTCTCGCTGTTTTCAAGAGAAAGAAGACAGAAAGGAAGACAGGAAAGGAAGGAAAAAAGAAGGAGAATGTCGGAAAAATTAAAGTTGAAACACTTAAAATTTCTGAAAGAACCAAAAACGCTTTGCTCAAAAATAATGTAAAAACAATCGGGGGAATTTTAAGAAAATCTGAAAAAGAGCTTCTGAGCTTGGAGGGATTTGGTGGAAAAGGAGTTAAAGAACTCAAGAAGGTATTGGCTAAATTTGGTTTAGAATTAAAACAATCGTGAGAAAAAGAAAACAAGGAAGAAAATTTCACAGGCCTCGAGACCAAAGAAAAGCCATGTTGAAGGGATTGGCTTCGCGGTTTTTTTTAGAGGAGAAAATCAAAACCACCGAAGCCAAAGCAAAAGAATTAAAGAAATTTAGCGAGAAGTTTTTAACAAAAGCTCGCAAGGGAGATTTGGCTTCGAGAAGAGAACTTCTTCGTTATTTTTCAAAAAAAATCGTCAAAAAATTAATTGAGGAATTAGGAATAAAATACAAAGGAAGGGCAGGGGGCTACACCAGAATTGTCAAAATAGGTCCTCGTAAGAGTGACGGCGCGAAAATGGCGATAATTGAATTAGTAAAATAATTCTCGGAATCCAAAGATATGACTCGTCAAACTCAAACAATTGATGCCGCCGATAAGTCCCTGGGAAGATTGGCTACAGAAATTGCCATATTTCTGAGAGGCAAGCAAAAACCGGATTTCGCACCCTATAAAGATATAGGAGATTTTGTCATTGTCAAAAATATAGATAAAATGAGAATTAGCGGCAGGAAATTTAAACAAAAGATGTACCGCCATCACACCGGCTATATCGGGGGACTCAAAGAAATTCCAATGGAGAAAATTGTTCAAGAAAAAGGGCTTGGAGAGATTTTGAAACGGGCGGTTTGGGGAATGCTGCCCAAAAATAAGCTGAGGGCAAAAATGATAAAGCGGCTTCAGGTTAAACAATAACCTCGTAGATAAAAATTATGCCAAGAAAAAAAACAATAACCGAGAAAAAAACTGAAACAAAATCTGCAAAAGTCACAACCAAAAAGACACCAAAGAAAATAGAGAAGAAGACAGAGAAGAAGACAGAAAAGAAAGTGGAGAAGAAAGCAGGGGAGAAAGCATTAAAGAAGAAAACAGAAGAGAAAGTAAAATATTTTGAGGCGGTAGGAAGACGAAAAACTTCTACTGCCCGGGTACGGCTTTTTACCCAAGGGAAAAAAGAGATTTTAATCAACGAAAAGCCATACAAAGATTATTTCCCCATCTTTTCTTTGCAGAAAATTATTGAGGATCCATTAGAAAAAATAAATTCTTTAAGTAAATTCGGAGTTTTGATTAAGGTAAGGGGAGGGGGATTAACGGGTCAAGCGGAAGCTTCACGAATGGGGATTACCAGAGCTCTTATTGCTCTTAATCCCTATTTTAAAAAGAGATTAAAGAAAGAGGGATTTCTAACTAGAGACCCTCGCATGAGAGAGAGAAAGAAATTCGGACTGAAACGAGCCCGCCGCGCACCCCAGTGGTCAAAGCGATAAGTGTGCACACCAGTGGAGCAAGAGGTAAAAGAACCCTCCCCAGTGGTCAAAAAGATAAAGCTTTTTATGTTAAAAGAACTAATTGATAAATTTTATTTGGATCAGCAAAGAGACAGAGAACAGACTCGCTTTTATATCAGTGATGCCGGCAAATGCCCCAGGAATGTTTTCTTTAAGTTTAAAAAAGCGCCCCGGGAAAAGATGGACGCTCGCATTTTGAGAATATTTGAACATGGAGAATATCTTCACCGAAACATTTTTAATATTCTTTACCGTCTCAGAATTGGCATAACAACCGAAATACCCATTCCAGCTCAAGCAATAATTTCGGGCAGAGCAGACGCTATTCTTTGCATCAATAATGAAAATTATGTTTTAGATATCAAAAGCATGAACAGTATGATTTTTAGGAATTTGACCGCTCCCAAGCAAGAGAATCTTTACCAGCTCCAGCTTTATCTTCATTATTTCAATATTAAAAAGGGCATACTGCTTTACATTGACAAAGACAAACAGGAAATTAAGGAATTTTTGGTTGACTATGACCCGCAACTTGTTCAATCCCTTTTAAACGGTTTCCAAGACCTCAAAGCAAAAATTGAATCAGATGTTGTACCTCCTCGCCTTCCGGATTGGCCGGAAAACTGGCAGTGTAAATATTGTCAATTTAAAGAGATTTGTGCAATGGTCAATGAGGATGAACTAAGCTGGGAAGATTTTAAAAAGCAAATTGAATCGCAGTAAACCCAGTAGAGGGGAACTAAGGTACTAATTTTTCAGAAGCAGATAAATTGCCCTTACTGAGAATATATAGCTTTTTATTAACCCCATTAAAAATTATTTTGGGGTTTTTAAATGTTTTCAAAGTAACAACATTAAGATAATCTCGATTATCAATTTCAGTTATTTTTATTTCCTCTCCGATGGTAAATATTAGATAGAAATTAGTCAGCCAGAATAAAGATTTCGGGGTCTCTGAGAAACGGTTAAGAAAAATCTTCTCTTCTCCATTTTCTTTTAAAATCCAGATTTCCCTTTCTCCCCAGAAACTCAGTTTTTCTAAATCAGGCGAGCTTTCAAATCCCTCGGTTGTTTCCGAAATTTTCTCAGCTTCACCATTTTGACTTAAACGATAAAGTTGCTTGTCAATGTTAAAAAAGAACCCTATTCTGCAAATTTCAGCTTTGAATCCTTTCTCTTGAGCCAAGGGGAAAGGAATTTTGTTTAAAATTTCTTTTTTTAACAGAGCCAAGTCAGCTTTTAGAAGAAACCCCGAGGGGCTGAGCCAGAATAAGTTTTCATCTTGGATTTCAAACCAAGTTATATCAGAAAGAAGAAGGGTTTCTCCGTTTTCAATTTTCAAATTCTTTTTGAACAAACTATTTCCCCTCAAAAACAAAACCTCATCTCTGTTGGCTGGGTTTAAAATTATTTTCTCTGCGTTTTCTAACAAAGAAAAACTTATTGTTTGGATTTGTGGAAAAA
>CAYYIZ010000047.1:0-4012 GCA_964472105.1 uncultured Candidatus Saccharibacteria bacterium
CAAGAGAAGAAAACCATTCAAATTAAAGTTCATAATCTCAGAGATTACACCACCGATAAACACAAGACTGTTGATGACAAATCCTTTGGCGGGGGAAGGGGAATGGTTGTGAAGGTCGGACCCGTTTGGCGAGCGGTTTCGTCTTTGACTAAGTTAAAAAGTAAAAAAAAGAAAGTAAAAATCATCTTATTTACTCCCCGGGGCAAGAAGTTTAACCAAAAAATGGCTACTGGCTTGGCAAAACTTGACCAGTTAATTTTGATTTCCGGCAGGTACGAGGGGGTAGATGAAAGAGCGGCAAAATACATTACTGATGAAAAAATTTCAATAGGGGATTATGTTTTAATGGGTGGAGATTTGCCGGCTTTGGTGGTAATTGAAAGTGTGGCGAGATTGGTGCCGGGAGTTATCGGCAAATCTGAATTATTAGGAGAGAGAATTACCAAAAAGAAGGGGTTTATAGAATACCCGCAGTACACCCGACCGGAAGTTTTTAAGCCCAAAAAAGGAGTTTGTTGGAAAGTGCCCAAGGTGCTTTTGTCCGGCAACCACAAAAAAATAAAAGAATGGAGGGCAAAACACAGTAAAATCATTGAATAAAGAGGAATTTTTTGATAGAATCTTAAAGAAGGGTAGGTGGCGGAGTGGCCAATCGCAGCAGACTGTAAATCTGCCGACCGGAAGGTCTACGGGGGTTCGAATCCCTCCCTGCCCACTGATAAATTATGCCAGGATAGCTCAGACGGTTAGAGCACGTCATTGGTAATGACGAGGTCGGCGGTTCAACTCCGCCTCCTGGCTCATATGGCAACAAAAAGAAAACCATTTACAAAACTTCGGTGCCAAGTTTGTAAAAATATTAATTATTTTACCCACAAGTCAAAGAATGTTGAGGATAAGTTAGAGTTGAAAAAGTTTTGCAAATTTTGCCGAAAACATACAGTACACAAAGAGATGAAGAAGTAAAAAAAAAGACGAATTGGGTCTGTAGCTCAATTTGGCAGAGCATTGGTCTCCAAAACCAAAGGTTCCAGGTTCAATTCCTGGCAGACCCGCTATCTCTAATATGTCAAAGAGAAAATCAAATTCTATAAACGATTTAATTCTCTTTATTTTGTACTCTTTTGGTGCCAAGGGATGTTCTTTTGAGAGATTAATGAAAGAATGTTTTAATCAATTTCCTCAGATTTTCTCTCTTAAAGGGTCCAGTCAATGGCCCGATACCAGGAAACTTGACAGGCCCCTCCGCGACCTCCGGAAGAGAAAGCTGATTAAAGGCGACCCCCAGACATTTTTTACCTTAGCGCCCTTGGGAAAAAAGAGAGCAAAAGAAATTGTTGAAACTTTCAAGCAGGGGAAGCTTTTATGATAAGAGCGGAGTTTGAAAAGTTGGTTTTAGAGGGAATCAATTCATTACCGAAAAAAATTAGAGACAAGCTGGATAACGTAGATATCGTAATTGAAGATTGGTCAGATGCGCCGAATAAGTTTTCCCTCCTGGGACTTTATCAGGGTGTGCCTAGAACAGGCAGAACCACCCATTACAGTGGAGTTTTGCCGGATAAAATTACTATTTTTCAGAAACCGATTGAAAGGGCGGCCGGCAGTTCACAGGAGCAAATTTGCCAAATGGTTAAAAGAATAGTTTGGCACGAAATTGCCCACCATTTCGGCATGGATGAGAAAAAAGTGAGAGAGGTTGAAACAAAAAAATTCAGAGAAAACTAATATGAGATTGTATAATATTTAATATGTCGCTTTCAATCGGAATTTTTGGTTTACCCAATGTCGGCAAATCAACCTTGTTCAAGGCCTTAACAAAAAATCCAGTTGATATTTCAAACTATCCTTTTTGCACCGTTGAACCGAATGTTGGGGTGGTTGAAGTTCCCGATCCAAGATTAGATAAGTTAGCTGAAATTTCAAAGCCCAAAAAAGTAGTTCCAGCCGTTATTAAATTTGTTGATGTGGCCGGCTTGGTAAAAGGGGCGGCTAAAGGCGAAGGATTGGGAAATCAGTTTTTAGCCCATTTGAGAGAAACCGACATTCTCTTGCATGTCGTCAGGTGCTTCCAGGATGAGAATATAGCCCATGTTGACGGAGAAATAAATCCAAAAAGAGACATAGAAACAATAAAAAGCGAATTAATTTTAAAAGACCTGGAAACAATTGAAAAAAGATTAGAGAAGATTGCCAAAGAAGTTAAAGCGGGGGAGAAGGAAGCTAAAGCCGAAGTTGAGGTTTTAAATTCTTTAAAGGAAAAATTAAATCAAGGAGAAGTTATTTCTGAAGTTGTTTCTTTTGTTGAAAATTTGTTTTTATTAACAACTAAACCTGAAATTTATCTTTTAAATTGTTCTCCAGGTGAAATCCCGGAAGATTTGACCGGGGAGCTGGAGAGCAAGGGAAACAGTTGGCTTCAATTGGATTCAAGGGCGGAATTAGATAAATCAGAATTAACCGACAATGAGAGAAAAGAGCTCGGCTTGGGCGAACCAGACCTTGACGGATTGATTAAAAAATGCTATAAAGTATTAAAGCTTATTACTTTTTTTACTACGGTCGGACAGGAAGAGGTTCGAGCTTGGCCGATAAAAAAAGGGAGCACGGTTTTGCAGGGAGCCGGTAAAATTCACAGTGATTTCCAAGAGAAATTCGTCAGAGCCGAAGTGATAAATTGGCAAAAACTCAAGGAAGCAGGGAGCTGGAAAAGAGCCGGAGAGCTCGGACTCTTGAAAACCGTCGGCAAAGATTATATCATAGAAGACGGCGATGTAATTGAAATAAAAATATGATGAGAACCATTGATATTATAGTGATTGTCGCTTTTTTTATAATGGCTATTTGGTTTTTAGCTAAAGGTTATCCTGATACCCTGGGGAGTATCGGAGGTTTTTAAGATATATGTACGCTTATATTTTATTGGCAGGATTTTTCGGAGGAGTAATTAGGGGCTTGGTTGGTTTTATCAAGCATCAATTTTCCTACAAAAGTGTACCCTTCAACCTCTCTTATTTTTTAGGAATGAGCTTTCTTTCCGGAATAATCGGTTTAATGGTGGTAGCTTCCATCAAAGAAATTGGCTTTACTCAAAACGGTTTTTTCACCCCGGCTTTAAGTTTCATTGTCGGGTATGCTGGCGGTGATTTTATTGAAAACATCTACAAAATCCTCACTAAAAAATCCTCAATTTTTCCGACAAAAGAAGAAGCTCAAAAATAAGAATTATACTTTTGGTTAAAATAAATAGGACACCGGGATTTGCCCAGCGTCCTATTTTTTTCCGATAAAATATAAATATCCTTGATGTTTTTTACTGTTTCTTTGATCTGAACCAAATTCTTCCAAGGCCTTAACTCCAGAAATCTTGAAACCATCACACTCATATTCTATAATTACCTCTCTAAAAGAATTTAACAGCACATGTCCGAAGAGGGTTTTGGACGTTGCCTCTTTTTCCCGAATTTCTTCTTTTTTTCTCTTTTTCTCTTCAATATAGTTTAAGAGATATTCTCTGTCTTGAGGATTCGCTAACTCACTCCTGAAAGACGTTCCTTTTGACATCACTCCGCTTAATAATTTTATTGTTTCTTTATATAAACCCCTACCAGAAATTCGGGTGAAATCTGCCATTATTGAGAGATAAAATTCCTCTCCTAAAACTCTTATTTCATCTAAGAATCCGCGGAGATTTGATTCTTCCTTATTCGTCACCCAAATCGTGAATGTTCCCGATTCTCCCACCACAGAGATTTTATAAATTTTTCCATCCTTACCCTTAATTTCTTTTCCCTCCAGTTCTTTTTTGATGGTTTCAAGGATTTTCATTTCTCACTCCTTATTTTCCTTGTTTTTAAATTGCTTCTAGAATATTTTAATTTTACCCAATTCTTTTTCTTTGTCAAATTTTTGTCAAATTATAGTATAATAACCTATAATATCTTAATGACTTTAATAGAATCTTTAATTGAAAAGGGTTGGTTGAAAACACCGAGGATTATTGAGGCATTCA
>CAYYIZ010000048.1:0-4009 GCA_964472105.1 uncultured Candidatus Saccharibacteria bacterium
CGGCGTTTCCAAGGAAACCGCTTTTTGTTTTATTCTCCTTAAGTGATGGACTTTTTCAACCTCAATACCCATTTCAGCAGCCACCTCTTCTGACAAGGGGGGCCTGCCTAAATCTTGTAAAAGCCGCTTTCTCGTCTTTTCGTATTTACTTAAAGTTTCCACCATATGGACCGGAATGCGGATAGTTCTTGATTGGTCAGCCAAAGCTCTTGTTATTGCCTGCCTTATCCACCAGGTGGCATAAGTGGAAAATTTATAGCCCTTTCGCCAATTAAACTTTTCAACTGCCCGAAAAAGCCCCAGGTTTCCTTCCTGAATTAAATCAAGCAAGGTTAAGTTGGGAGAACGGCCAACATATCTTTTGGCAATGGAAACAACCAATCTTAAGTTTGCCTGAGCTAACTCCTTCTTCGCTTCCATGTCCCCCTTTTCAATTCGCTTAGCCAGTTCTTTTTCTTCTCTGGCGGTAATCATTGACAAACTGCCAATTTCTTTCAGATACATCTGGATAGAATCAATTTTTGAGGGAAGAATTTGTTTGACTACTTTTTTTCCTTTCCCTTCGGGCTCCAAAAGTTCTATTTTTTCTAAAACGTTGATGCCCTCTTTTGCTAAAAGATCGTAGAGTTCTTCCAAACCGGAAATGTCTTTTTCAAAATTTGGGAACTTGCTTAAAATTTCCCCGGTTGTTACAAAACCAAGTTTTTTTCCTTTTTCCAAAAAAGCTTTGACTTTTTCTTCTAAAAAAACTTTCTCTCTTTTTCTCCTAACTCTTTTCTTTTTGACCACTCTGGGCTTGAAAGTGGCTTTTTTTCTTTTCTTTTTGGGAATGGCTCTTTTTCTCTTGGATTTCAGCTGTTTTTTCTTGGGCTTCAACTGCCCTTTCTTTGGCTTCCTTATGGGCGACTTAGGGGCTTTTCTCTTTTTCGGTTTTTGGGTTCCTTGAGTTCTTTTGGGCTTTCTTACTTTCTTTCTTTGTTTCTTTGTCTGTTTTTGTTTCTTTGTCCGCTTGGCTTTTGCCATATTTTTAATAATTAGTTAAGTTTTTAGTTAACTGGTCAAATTTTTGAATTAAATCTTTAACTTTCTTTTCGTCCCCTTTTTCTTCGGCTGTTTGAATTTCTTTTGAGATTTCCTCTAATTTATTTTTTGCTTGAAGCTCCTCTAATTGAGCCAGGCAAAGCCGAATTTCTTCTTGCGGTTCTTTTTCTTCTTCAATTTCGGCTCGGAAGCTGGCTGCTCCCAAGAGCTCTTTTATTTTATCGTCCTGCTTTTCTAATTTCTGGACAAATTTTTCCATTTTCTCTTTATTTTCTATTCCGGCTTTTTTGAAGCTTGATAAAATCACTTTAACCCGGGAAGAAAACAAGGAGAGAAAGGACTCTTCCAAAATTTCTAAATTCCGGGGGCCTCTTAGAACCAATGAAACAATCTTTTCTTCCAGAAGGTCTCTTCTCGATTTTTCTTTTTCCTCTGTTGCTGCTCTTGTTTCACCAACCTCTTTTTCTCCGGTTCCTTGAGGAGTTCCTTTTTTTACTATTTTCTTTAATTCCTCAATTACCGCTCCCTCGGAAACCTTCAGAGCGTTTGATAATTTTTGAATCCAGTGGGACTGCAGTATTTTATTGGGAATTCTTTTGATGGCGGGTAAAAGGAAATTGGCAATTTGTTTTTTTCCTTGAGAGCTCTCTTTATCAAATTTTGACAGAGCGTTTTCAAAATAAAAGTTGAGTATCTCCTTTGCTTCAGAAACCAGACCTTGCCATTCTTTGGGGTTTTTGGCGATAATCTCGGCCGGGTCAGAACCCTTGGGCATACTGATAACCTTCACCTCAAAATCCTCTTTCTGGGCCAAGTCAATTCCCCTTTGAGTAGCCATATCCCCGGCGCTGTCCATATCAAAAGCCGTCAGCAGATTTGAGGTATATCTCTTAAGAATTTTAAGCTGAGGGAAAGTTAAGGCGGTTCCGCTGGCGGCAACCGTGTTGGTAAAGCCCGCCTGGTGTGAAAAAATCACATCGGTATATCCTTCGGTTAAAATGCAGGAATCTTTTTTTCTAATGTCAACCTTGGCAAGATTCAAGCCGTAGAGAACCCGGCTTTTGTCGTAAAGCAAGGTGTTGGGAATGTTAATATACTTGGCTATCTCCTCGTTTGGCATTTGCTGTTTAGCATCCGGCGTTTTCTCAAGTATTCTTCCCCCAAAGCCGATTACCTGGGAATTAAAATCAAAAACCGGAAAAATTATTCTTCCCCGAAATCTGTCGTAAGAGGTTTGCGATTTTTCCGACTCCACAGCCAGTCCCGCCTTAATTACTTCTTCCCTTTTGTATCCTTTACCAACCAGAAAATCGGAAAGGGCGCGCCATTGAGCCGGAGAGTAGCCCAATCGCCATTTTTTAATTGACTCCTCGCTCAATCCCCTGCTCAAAAGATAACCTTTTGCCTTTTTGCCGGCTGAACTCTCGTTTAATTGTTTTTCAAAAAAACAACAAGCTAATTCAGAAATTTCAAAAAGTCGATTTCTCTCGGTTCTTAATTCCGGCCGGAAAGCCTTCAGCTCAACTCCCGCTCTCTTGGCTAAAATTCTTAAAGCGTCTCCGAACTCAATTCCCTCAATTTTCATTACAAAATCAAAAACGCTCCCTGAAGCATTACAGCCGAAACATCTAAAAAGCTGTCTGGTGGACGAAACAAAGAAAGAGGGCTTTTTTTCCGAGTGAAAGGGACAAAGAGCCCGGTGATTTATCCCGGTTTTTTGGAGCTTAATATAGCCGCCAACGACCTCAACAATGTCTAATTTGTCCTTTATTTGCTGAATCGGAGAGTTTTCCATAATCGCTTAAATTTTAGCACTCTTTTTAAAAAAGAGCAATTCTGTTCTTGACATTGAGGTATCTTCCGAGATACAATAAGGGATATATCCCGTTGATAAAACGGGATTTAAAAAATAGTAATTTATGAAAATCCTATTCTTATACGATTTTCCTTTGTGGGGTTCTGGTTCTGGAACATATCTTCGCAACCTAATCCAAGAATTAGTAAAGTTAAACCACAAAATAGGGATTGTTTGCCCTGAAGAACGCCGATTTTTGGAAGATAAAATAAAGCAATATAAAGTATCTCCTCCTCAAACCCCAGTATTTATTGGCCATCCGGAATTAAAGGGAGCTAAAAGATATTCAGAATTATCAGACAGAGAGATTACCGAGATTTACAAATCATTTTTGGATACAACTTTGGAAGCAGTGGAAAATTTTGAACCTGAGTTAATTCATGTAAATCACCTATCTTTAATCTGCTGGGTAGCAAGATATGTCAATGCCCTAAAAGATATTAAATATCTTATAACTACCCACGGCTCTTGTCTTTCTAATATCCTTTTGAATAAAAGGTATTTTTCTTTGTGCGAAGATGCCGTAAAACAGTCAAAAGCAATAACCACTGTTAGTGGTAATACAAGAAGCAGGTTTTTAAAAACATTTGGCAGGAGTTTTATTAAAAATGTTCATATTATTCCCGGGGCTGTAGATATCAAGCTTTTTCCTAATCGGGTAGATACTTCATCCTTGGAAAAGAAATATAAATTAAAAGGTAAAAAAGCGGTTCTATTTTCGGGCCGTTTAAGTTCTGAAAAAGGCATAAGATATTTAATTAGAGCAGCTAAGGATATTAAAGGTGAGGTTTTTATAATAGGAGGAGGCCCTGAACAACAATATCTTTCCACCTTTGTTGCCAGAAAAAAACTTCAGAATGTCCATCTTGTCGGATATCTTCCCCACGAAGAATTGGTTGATTTTTACTATCGCGCTGATGTTTTTGTTGCCCCTTCGGTAGTTGAAGAAGCGTTAGGCCTTGCGATTCTGGAAGCAATGGCTGCTAAATGTCCGGTAATAGCCACTAGAAAGGGAGGCATTCCGATGTTAATTAAACAGGGCGTCAACGGAGTTTTTGTTAAAGCGCGAAACTCCAAAAAGATTGCCGAGGCCTGTAACAAACTTTTAGAGAA
>CAYYIZ010000049.1:0-3922 GCA_964472105.1 uncultured Candidatus Saccharibacteria bacterium
CGGATTTTTATAGCCCGGCAGGGACTCAATTTTTGAGATTTGAGGTTTGCCATCTGAGATTTTTATTACGGTGTCCCCTACCCTTACTTTTGCCGGAACTTTAATGCCGGTTTTAATATAACCGATTTCGCCAGGGGACAGGACAAAACAGGGCTTAAGCTCTGGAGAAAAAATACCCACTTCTTTCACCTCGCTCTCCGCTTGTCGAGCCGTTAAATAAATTTTGTCTCCTTTTTTTATCGTTCCGTCAAAAACCCTAACAAAAACCACTACCCCCGAGAAAGAATCGTATTGAGAGTCAAAAATTAAACCTCTGAAATTTTGAGAAGCAAGCATTGCCTCAGAGCCCGTTGAATGGGCCGGTGGAGGGATTTTTTCAATCGCGGCAGATAGGAGCTTTTCCACGTTTGTCCCCTTTTTAGCTGAAATGGTAAATATCTCCTCTTCCTTAGTGTTTAAAATGGCGGCCACCTCTTTTTGGGTTTGAGATACTTCGGCGCTTGGCAAATCAATTTTATTAACTACGCCGATAATCTTCAAATTCTGTTTCTTGGCTTCTTCTAAATTGAAAAGAGTTTGAGCTTGAATTCCCTGTGAAGCATCAACCAATAAAATTGCCCCCTCAACGCAAGCCAAAGCTCTTGAAATTTCGTAAGAAAAATCAATGTGCCCCGGCGTATCTATCAAGTTGAGAATATACTTTGTGCCACCCCTTTGGTAAGCCATCCGGCAGGGGTGCATTTTAATGGTAATGCCTTTTTCCCTTTCCAGCGGCATTGAATCAAGATACTGGGGTTGAAATTTTTCCCTGGGAACAGTGCTGGTTAATTCCAAAAAACGGTCAGCCAAGGTTGATTTTCCGTGGTCAATGTGGGAAATAATCACGAAATTTTTAATCTTCATTTTTTAAACTGAGCCTTGATTGAAGACCAGATGATTTTTGGTTCTTTTAATCTCAAAAGAAGGGAAAAGAAAACATAACAGAAAATACCGACAACCCCCGCCAAACCTCCCTGCAGAAGGACTCCCAGCGCCTTATGGGTGTCCAGAGAGAGAGAGACGGCTTGCAGGGTTAAATAGGTAAAAATAGCCATTAAAATTGAGGCGGTAAAAACCTTGAAAGAAGTTCGGGAAATTTCCTTGAAGTTCAAACCAACAATTTTTCTTTTTAGGTAAAAGTTCAGCAAAAAGAATTGGAATAGAACAGTTATTGAAAAAGCCAGAGGCAAACCAACCACCGAAATATCTTTTATTCCCTCAAGCCTTAAAAAATTTACTACTTGAGCTTGAAAAATGTTGGGAAAAGCCAAAAGCTTAACAAAGGAAAAAGATAAAAATATATTCAAAGCCATTGAAAAAACAGCAATCTTAACCGGGGTTTTAGTGTCTTGTAAAGAGAAAAAGGCACGAGCCAAAAAAGGGACGAGGGCGGCGGCAAAAAGAGCGACCGAGAAAATTCCCAAAGAAGCGGCGGTTAAGCGAGTATCCCACCAATCAAAAAAGCCGCCTCCTAAAATTGAAGTGCCCAAAACTATTCTGACAATCTGGGCTCTTAGAAGAAAAGTTAAAAAACTTAAGGGAATTATTAAAAAAATAATTTGTGAAAAAATAGCAGAGAAATTTTTGAAAAACTTCTCTTTTTCCTGATTGGCAAAATGCTTGGAAAGAATTGGAAAGACAGCTATGGCAAAAGGAATGCCGACCAGGCCTACCGCCACTCCCTGAAGGTTGTTGGCAAAATTAAAAATCCTGATGGAGCCAACCGCCATGGTGGAAGCAATAGCGGTGATTACTATTAAATTTATGTGATGGGCTGCCGAACCTAAAGTGCGAGGGAGCATTAATTTAAAAATCTTTTTAAGACCCGGGTAATTCGGTTTGAAAGAAAAACGGGGGAAAAAACCAACTTTTAGGGCGGGTGGAATCTGAACGATTAAATGAAAACCGGCCCCCATAATAACCCCCCAAGCCAAGCCAGCCAAACCGAAAAAAGGACGAAAGAATAAAATGCCGAAGATGATGCCGACATTATAGAAGATGGGAGCCAAAGCTACGGCAAAGAACAAATTAAAGTAATGCAAAATGCCGGAAAAAATTGCTGACAGCCCCAAAAGGATAGGGCTTAAAAACATTATTCGGGTTAGAACCTTGGTTAATGCTTTTTGTTCCGGGGTGAAGCCGGGGACAATAAGCTCAACCAGAAAAGGGGCAAGAATTGCTAAAATTACCGATATCAAAATTAGGCCGATAAGGAAGAAGGTTAAAACATTATTGGTTAATTCTTGGGCTCTTTCTTTGCTTTTTTTGATTTGCTCAGAAAAAACCGGCAGGAAAGCGGCCACTATTCCTCCGGTAATCAAGATTCCGTAAACGAAATCGGGGATTCTGAAGGCGGCAAAATAGATGTCGGTTTGGCTCTTCGGTAAAAGATTGGCCAAAAGATTGTCCCGTAACAATCCTAAAAAACGGCTCAATAGAGCGGATACGCCAAGAACTATGGCGGCAAAAGTAACTGTTTTTGTTTTTGAGTTTAAGAAACGCACAATCATGTTAGAAATCGTTAATGAGTAAACGTAACGGATTCTTTATTTTAAACAAAAAAGCCCAAGCAGGCAATAAGCCGAATTCTGTTCCGCCGACTGGCGGAAGGCAATCATTTATCTGGGCCAAAGATTACTCTTTGGCTCAAGCGAACTACTTTTCATTTCGGCAAATCCGGAGAATGCCGAAATGTTTGTTCTTGCACCCGATAAGGATTTTGCCGTTTCACTCCCAAAGTTTCCCTTGGGATTCGCCAAGCACATAATAAATTATATGCTCGGCGTCCTCGCCCTTTCGGACTCGGCCGTCACTGTTCGCACCTCTAACGTCACCGTCGACGGCTGTTAGCCGCTATCTTTTTTGATGGGTGTTCGGACTTTCCTCCAAGCACCGAGCATATAACATTTTATGTGCTTTGGTGCTCGGCGATTGCCTTGCCTGCTTGAGCTTCTTTTATGATATCAAAAAAATCTCCCCTTGTCAAACGGCGTCCGGGACGCCGTTAGCTTTAGAGGAGAGATTGGGTTTTGGCTTCGGTATCCAAAGTTTGGTTAACCAGTCGGTCGGCTTGTTGGTTGTCTTCGCGAGGAATCAGAGAAAATTTTAAATTCTTAAAATCAATTTTTAAATTCCAAGCTTTTAGGAAAAGCGGCTGAATTTTTGGATTTAAAACCTTGTACTCCCCTTTCATTTGTTTGAGTAAAAGCTGAGAATCCGACTTGAACTCAATCTGTATTTTTTTAATTTTTTCTTTGCCGAAAAGTGCTTTGGTTTTTTTTAAGGCAAAAATTAAACCTTGGTATTCTGCCTCATTGTTGGTCGTTTCTCCAATATATTGGGAATATTTTTTGAAAATCTCTCCCTGCTGGTTGCAAAAAACTACCCCAATGGCTGCCGGACCGGGATTGCCTCTTGAACCGCCGTCAATGTAAATGATTAGTTTTTCAAATATTCTGTTAGGCATTCTTTCAACTTGTTAAGGTTTTCCTTGCGGACAGTGAAACCGGCCGCTTGAGGATGACCTCCATACACCTCAAGTAAAGAATTGCAGTGATGCAGCGCCCTAACCCCATCTATTCCCTTTGGCGTCCTGACCGAACCCCTGCTTAATTTCTCATTAGAGCCAAAAATAAAAGTTGGCTTTTTTAACCTATTGCAAATTCTTGAAGCCAAAGTGCCTGACAAAATATGAGGAAAATCAGGACCTCCTTCAAAAATAATCGGTAAGGGGCTCAGAGCAAATTTCTCCGATATTTCTTGAACAAAAGAACGAAGAAGTTCCTGCCGCCTTGAATGCTTCTCTGCAATAGATTTAACAAACCCATGATCTTTCTATAGGTTGTAATACGACAAAAGCAAAAATAATAACGTTAAAAGGTAT
>CAYYIZ010000050.1:0-3910 GCA_964472105.1 uncultured Candidatus Saccharibacteria bacterium
TTTTAACTTCAAAAGATGAAATATTGACTGGCTTTTGATTTACCAAAAAATGGCTGTGAGAAACAAGTTCTCTGGCCTCTCTTCGCGATTTGGCAAAACCCAGTTTAAAAACTACGTTATCAAGCCGCTTCTCTAATTTTTTGAGAAGCAGTAAGGTGGCATCTTCTACCTTTCCCCGGCTCTTCAGAATATCCCGAACATATTTTCTAAACTGCAATTCGTTAAGCCCAAAGTAAGCTCTTAATTTTTGCTTCTCGGCCAACTCTTTTCCATATTCGGAAAGACGCGGACCCCTTCTTCTCTTCTTCCGCGTTCCCGGAGCATAGGGTTTTTTAATTATCGCACATTTGGGAGATAAACATCTCTCTCCCTTCAAAAACAGCTTCTGTCCTCGCCTTCTACAAATTTTACAAACATTTTGCACCATATAGTTATACTCTTCTTGGTCTTTTGGATCGACAGCCATTGTGGGGCACCGGAGTGACGTCTCGGATGCTCTGAATTTCCAATCCTTGATTTGCCAGAGTCTTCAAGGCGGTATCTCGTCCCCCGCCGATTCCTTTAACAAAAACGTCAACCTCTCTTATTTTCAATTTTTCACAGGCTGCCGCAATGGCTCCGGCCACTCGGGAAGCGGCAAAAGAAGTTCCTTTCTTCGTTCCTTTAAATCCGATGTTTCCAGCGCTTCTCCAAAGCAAAGCATTTCCCTGGTTGTCGGTTAAGGTTATAACGGTATTGTTGTAAGTTGAAGAAATATAAATCCTGCCCCTTCCTAATCTTTGCAAGGGTTTAAAAGAAATCTCTTTCTTTAATCTTTTGTCTATTTTTTCTTTCTCCTCTAAAATCTCTTTTTCAGTTTTTTTGATAACTCGTTTCTTTCCCATGTCTGTTTTTTATTTGGGTGTTGGGGCTGCTTTTCTGCCAGAACCAACCGTTTTTCTAACATTGCCCCTGACCGTTCTTGAATTCTTCCTCGTTTTCTGTCCTCTTACCGGCAAACCTCTGGAATGCCGAACTCCTCTCCAAGAATGAATCTCCCGAAGCCTCTTTATATTGCTCATTACTTCTCTCCTTAAAACACCTTCAATTTTATAGCGGGTTCCGCTTAACGCATCGGCCTCAATAACCTTTCTAATCCTCCCAATCTCCTCTTCTTTTAAATCTTTTGCTTTTTTCGCCGGGTCAATTTTAGTTTCAGCCAGAATTTTTTTAGCTGAAGACCGACCTATTCCATAAATGTAGGTTAAAGCAATTTCAATCTGTTTATTTTCTGGTATATTTATACCGGCAATTCTTGGCATGATGGTACTTTATTTTCCCTGTCTTTGCTTATGTTTGGGATTTTCGCAAATAACGTAAATTCGCCTCTTTCGGCGAACAATTTTACATTTTTTACAAAATTTTTTTACCGATGGTTTAACTTTCATAATCATTTTAATCGATAAACAATTCTTCCTCTTCTGTCGTCATAGGGACTCATCTCAACCAAAACTTTATCTCCGGGTAAAACTTTGATTCGGTGAATTCTCAATTTCCCAGCCAGATGAGCTAAAATTTCTTTTCCATTCTCTAATTCAATCTTAAATAAAAGACTTGGTAAAGCCTCTATAACTTGTCCTTTCTGGGTAGTTGTCTTTTGCTTCATCTGTATATAATAATCTTAAAATAACAAACATTGTTTAGAAAGTCAATAGAAAATTAATCCTTTGGAGGTTCTTTGGGGCTTTCTTTATCCAAAATGGCCAGAAGACAATTTCCCAATTCTCAATTTGAGGGTAGTTTTTAGAAATAATATTTTCTATCTGGGTTTTAGATTTTCCTTTTATTTGAGAGAGAAAAACATCTTCGGCTATCCTTTCATATACATCCCCCTCTATTTTAATTTCTAAAATCATCTTTTCTCCTTCGGCAATTAATCCCTTTGAGAGCGTGTCTAAAGTTAAGCTTGGCTGGTAAATTTCTTTGGTGGGAGGAATTTCTTGAAAAATGCTCGTGATGGCAAATTCTTCCAAGTTATCAGCTTGAAAAGCCAAGCCCTTCAACTTTATCTCTCCCCGGCAATTAAATTCTTCAATCAGCTCCTCCGGCTCGGCAAAACAAGAAAGCTGAAAATCCTCTTCAAAGACACCTTCGTCTTTTAGGACGAAATCTGCGGGAATTTTGTTTTTCAAGGAGTCTCTGGTAAGTTCTTTTAAAGATTCCCCGAGAGATTCTTCTGCTCTTTCTAAATCTTCTTCTGCCACTTTTTTAATTTCTTTCTTAAAGCCACCCTCCATTTTATTTTCTGATTCAGCCCAAACAGAATAATACAAGGCGCTCCCGACAAGCCCGGGAACAGAAAACTTTGAGGGCCCAATGTTGTAATCTTCGCCCCCTTCTTGGGCAATTACCTCAATTTCTCTGGTGCTGGGAACAATCTTGCCTCCTTTAAGGGAGGCCGCGGGCAAATATATTTTCTCCAGCGCTCTAAAAATTTTCCCACCTTCTGCAGAAAGAAAACGGGTATTAGCCCTTAAAGTCACGGCGGTTGGAGGGTTATTGGTGTTGTAAACCTTGATAGTTCCCCGAGCTTTGCTTTCTTCAAAATCTTTACCGGTAGCTTGGAAGGTCTCCCATTTTTCTTTAGTTTCTGTAAAAAACTTTCCCGGAATAATCTTTTTTTGAAAATCCACAGTTTCTTGAGAAATATTAATCTCAACTTCCTGGGAAAATTCCACTGGTTCAGTAGCTGGGGTAACGTATAAAGTGAGTTTTGACTGAAAACTCAAGAAAATTATACTTCCCAAAACCACTCCCAAAACTACAAAAAAGCCAATCAATTTCTTTGAAAAAGAAAAGGAAGGCTTCTTCTTTTTCTCAAAACTTTTACCAGGAACTATTAAAGTTGATTTTTTGGGAGGTAAAATGTCAATAATTTTTTTAGGCATAAGCCAGAGAATTTTAGGTTAATGTCAATAAAAGCGTTGGCACATCTCAAACAGAAAAAGAAACATTTGTTTTATTTTTTAAGGGCAACTTATCCGGCAAAAGATAGTTGGCTTGACCTTTAATCACCTGAGCCCCTCCGCCAAAAAGTAGGAAATTTTGAGGAAAAACCACAAAGGTCTCTATTCTTTCCCTTAATTTCTTTTCCAAAGCTTCGTGCCATAATTTTAAAATTGGCAAAATAATTTTTTCTATTTTCTTCTTTACTGCCGGAGTCAATTGATTTTTTGAAAATCTCTTTTTCAAGTCCTCCCCCTCATTTTCCTGCAGCCCCAAACCCTTGGCAATTGTTTGGGTAAAACGGCAGCCGCCAACCTCAAATTCATCTATAAAATCAAGGTTTCCATGGAAAGAAAAAATTTGAGTGCTTCTGCCGCCAATATCAAGGAAAACCCGGCTTTCGTTATTCTCTCCTTTAACCAAATTAATCAAACCTTCAACCTGATGAAAAACTTTAACATTTTTTAATTTTAAAGATTTTATAAGAAGTTCGGCAAATTTAAATTTAAAACGAGGAGCGAAAAGAAAAAGTATTTTAAAATCCAACTTTTTCCCCTTGAAACCAATTAGGGATTGGATATCATAACCTGAAATCTTCCTTTCTAATATTCTCTCTCTTAAAACTCGGAGCTCTCCAACTTGCTGGCTATTGTCTTTCTCGAGCTCTTTGAAAAGTTTTTCTTTTCCTTCTCTTAAAACGCTCTGATAAATCGCCTTCTCTTCCTTCTCGTCTATCTCAAAATTTTCCTCTTTTCTTAAAAAACTAACTTTAGTTACTTTGGCTTTCAAAATCTCCGGGGAAAAACTGACAATTTTAGGTAATTCTGAAAGTCTGTTTCTAACTGCCAAGCTATCAATAACTTTTTCAGCTGCTTTTTTAACTACCTCCAATTCAAAATCTTTTGCTCTAAAAACCCCGAACTTC
>CAYYIZ010000051.1:0-3888 GCA_964472105.1 uncultured Candidatus Saccharibacteria bacterium
TCTGCCGAAGATGAAGAGGTAGGACCTTTTGATCTGGAGCCTCCTCTGCCTCGATATGTTCTTGATGGTCCTGGACCAGCTCTTCCCTTTTTCTCCGCTCTACTTTTTACTCTTTCTGCTTTTCCTGCTTTTCTTTTCTCTTCCTTTTCTTCCCAGGGCTGTACATAAGTTTTTTCTGCTTGAATTGGTTTCTTATATTCCTCTTTAAATCCGATTCCCAAGCTTTGACCCGCCAAACTTCCAAGATATTTATGAAGACGGGGATTGAATTTTTTATAAAAATCCTCTCCCAATTCAGTCATTTTTTCGTGAAAAAGTCCTAAGAAAGCACCACCAAAAGCCTTCCCTCCCTCTGTCATATGAGTGCCAGTCCAGAATTTATGAGCCGCCTTTGACTGAGCAGCTTCTTTCATCGTGGCAAAATCCCATTGTTCTATTTTACTTGGCTTTATTGTGCCTATTATTTTTTCAAATAAGTTTTCAAATCCCATCTCTCTGTCTACGGAATCAAAGTTAATGCCAGCCCTTTTTAGTGTAGATAATGGTAGGTTCATTCCGCCTTTTTCTATTGGTCCAGCTAATTCCGTAGCGGTTTTAGGAAATTCATCTCTTATGTCTCCAAACATAGAGGGAAACATCTTAAGTGTTTGTTTCATTATTCCCTTAATCTTATCCTCTTTGAGTAATTTTACATCTCTTAGGTTTTTAATATTTTTATCTTCTATCGCCGCCAATAGTCCTCCTATCCGTTGGCTGGGTAAAACGCTGTTAATTAGATCATTCTGGGCATCAAGGGACTTTCCTTTAGCTTCCTTTTTTGCTTTGTCTATTTCTGCCTTCGTGGTTTCGGCAACTTGAGCTTCCAATTTAGTCCCCGCCTTTCCTATTCCATAACCAACTCCTTGAGCAGCCCAGCCAAAAGGCTTGCCAGCTGTCTTCCCGACTTTTGTTAACAATTTTTCTCCTTTTTTAATCTGAAGTTTTCCTCCCAGACTACCGCCCAGTCCTTTCACAAGCCCACCAACTTTATTCAGTGCCCCTCCAGCTTTTTGCCTGAGTTTTCTAGTCGCTTTTTCGTTAACCCAACCCACTCCCTTAGGTATTTTTTTACCGACAGTTTTTGCTGCGCCCATTACATAGTTGGCACCCATGGCGCTGGTTTGTAGGGTAATATAGAGCCCGATAATAAGGAAAATAATGACTACTGCGAATGGCGCCAAGGAGCCCAACACTCCTCCGGTTGGGTCGTCGGGGGTGGGAATCCTATAGAGGTTGGTTGTTTTCGCTTGATAGAGGGCAACCCGAGCAAGATAAAGAAAGAATCCGCCGATTGCTCCGACAAACGACCACTGTAAAAATTGGTTCCACCAGGTATTAAAATAGCTTCTGGTCTTTGGGAAAATATAGGCCAAGAAAGCCAAGGGAGAAAGAATTACCAAAATCTGGATAGCTACTACCCTGACTAAAAGCAAAAGAGCAAAGATGAACAAAGTGAATCCGGCAACAAAACCAAAGGCGATTAGAGAAAGAAAAATGAGAATAGGCTGGATGCTTGGCGGTTCCGAGAGCATTCTCATCAACGCCCCTCCGTGAATTGAAAATACGTCTTTTAAGGTGCTCCAATTAGCCATTCCCTCCATAAAGAATTTTCCAACCAAGTTAGATGCGTCAACTATTATTCCGCAAATAAGCGGGGTAAAGTTAATTACCAGAGCCATTAATAAAAGCCAACCGAATATTTTTTTTGTTTGAAAACCAACTATCCCTAAGGCAGTAGCTAAACCAATATAAACTAAGCCCAAAATAAAGCCAATGTTGGCAAAATCACGAATTAAAGTCCAGCCAGTTTCAATAATTTTGTTGTTAGCTGGATTAGTTAGAGAAAGCCCTCCGCTGGTGGTCCAGCCAACAATCCAGCCAAGAAAAGCAACCCCGATTGCCAGGACTGCTTCAGCCATAAGTAAGGTAAGCTGGAGAGCAAGGCCTAATAAAATTTCGCCGCCCTTGAGAACTGGATCCCAGAAACCAGCTTTAGCGAAAGAAGTAGGGAAAAAGAGGGCAAAAATTAAAAAGAGCAGAAAGAGAAAACCCATCTGCTTTTTTGAGAAGATTTTTGGCAAAGATAACTTTTTCAAAAAATTACCCATTAAATTATTATATCAGACAAAATCCAAAATCCAAATGTCAAATGTCAAACCAAGCTCCAAGCTCAAATATCAAATGATTTGGTGAGACTCAGCCAGTCGTTCAAGCTCAAGCTTTCTGCTCGCTGGGTTGGTTGGAGGTTGTTTTGCTGGAGCCAGGTTTTAATTTTTTCCCGGGGAAGACCCAAAGTTTTGGAAAGATTATTTATTAATTGTTTTCTCGGCTGGGAAAAGCCCGCTTTAACTATTTTTGAAAATAAGTTTTTGTCCTCCTCTGTCAGTTTTCTTTCAGCGTCAATCAGTGGTTTGACTTGGAGAATTGCGCTGTCAACTTTTGGCTGGGGCCAGAAATATTTCTTTTTGACAATCTCTAAAATTTTTACTTCAGCTGCTGCTTGGATTAAAACCGCCAGCCTTTGCATTTTTGGGGGAGAAGAGCAAATTCTTTGGCCGACTTCTTTTTGAACCATTAAGAGCATAAGTTTAGGCGGGTTCTCAATTTCTAGAAATTTTCTAATGACTTCGGTGGCGATATTATAAGGAAGATTAGAAACAATCTTATAATTTTTAATTTTTAATTTTAAATTTTTAATTTCCAATATGTCTCCCTGAACAATCTCAACATTTTTTATTTCCTCTTTTTCTAAAACTTGCTCCAAGACAGGAATTAGCTTCCTGTCTTTCTCTACAGCAACAACCCTTTTTACTCTTTTGGCTAACTGGCAGGTCAAAATGCCAATCCCCGGCCCTATCTCCAAAACAACGTCTTCTTGTTTAAGTTCCGATGCTTTAACAATTCTATCAAGAACCGAACTTGATATTAAAAAGTTTTGACCCAATCTCTTTAAGGGGCGAATCCCTTCACCCTTGAGCAAACTTTTTATAACTTTTTTTGAAGTAAGATTCATTATAGGGGTGTGGATAGAGTAGGGGTGTGGATAAAAAAATTGACTTTCAGCGTTTTTTGAGTTATTTTTTAGTATACATGAGTTTTTGGAAATCTCCACTTTTCTATTTTGGAGTTATTGCGGTTTGTTTTTCTCTAACTTTCTTCTTTTTTATTTCCCAAGACCAAGAATCTTTCTCGTTAAAAAGAGATGTTTTAGATAAAACTCAATACTTATTCGCCGAATCAAAAGATTTTGGCAGAGCTTTGGACTTGAACATAACAAGCAATACAGTGTTGGAGCCGGTTGCCCCGGCCTTTTTAGTTTCCGGAAAGGTGCTGGGAGCTTTAGGGGAAGTTCCTGAAAAAAAGGAGGTAGAGCAATATATTGTTCAGGAGGGAGACAATTTAACTTCAATTGCTGAGAAGTTTGGAATTTCTTTGGAAACCTTGCTCTGGGCAAATAATTTAAGCAGCAGTTCTTTGCTCCGAGTTGGCCAGAAATTAGTTATTCTGCCGGTCTCCGGGGTTTTGCACATAGTCAGGGAGGGCGACACCTTAAGTGAAATTGCCCAAATTTACCAAGCAGATATTGAGTCCCTGGCTGAGTTCAATATGCTAACAGACGAAGCAAGGATTTACGCCGGTGATTTCTTGATTATTCCCGGCGGCAAAAAACCAAAAGTTTTACAAGAATATGTTCAGGTTCCTCTGTCGCAAAGCTATTTTATTTGCCCCATTCCTTCGCCTTGCAGAATTACCCAGGGACTTCACTGGTTTAATGCCGTAGATTTCAGCAATGGAAAGTGCGGGGAGCCGGTTTTTGCGGCGGCCGGAGGGCAGGTTCAGCGACCCGGC
>CAYYIZ010000052.1:0-3862 GCA_964472105.1 uncultured Candidatus Saccharibacteria bacterium
CGAATATCTTCACTGCCAGTAGTTTGCTGAGGAATTTTAGCACCCTCTTTCTACCTACCAGGTTTTTAATCGTTATGTAGCCTGGTCCCCAATTTCCGCTAGCATACAGGAAGGGTTGATTTCTGAACGGGAGTCCCTTAACTTCAGCATTTGTTACTTTCTTGGGAACTTCGTGTATGTCTACCGCTCCTGCTCTCGAAATCGTTAAGCCAACTCCTCTTATTATTCTTTTTTCTATCATTCTCTTTTACCTCCTTCTCTTTGTTTATCTTTCTGTGTCTACAAGCTTAACTTCGTAATACCGCGATGGCTCGGGCGATGCGAGTAATATTAAGCTTGCCGAAATTTTCCTCAACATCATCCGCAAGCTGTAGGACATAGGGAACATACTGGTCATTCCACTTCTCATTTGACATCCATATACCATCCAAAAGATTGGAAACTTTATCGTAGAGTTTGAGCAATCGGACAATTGAAGGACGCTTCCAGATTTCTTTCGTTTCAATCAAGGTAGAACCGACTTCTGCTGTAAAGGTCATGAGATCCACAAGTGATTGCACTTTTTGAGGCAACCAATCTGGCAATTCCATCGTGGTGTCCTCTTTGAGGTCATGAAAAATCAGAGCTAAAGCATAGATTTCTCGTTCTTTGTAAATCCGAGAGGGTAAGTCAGTTTCCTGAAGAAAGGTCATCGCACACCATAAAGGATGTATTCCGTACGGTGTTTCTTTATCCCACGCTCGGAAGGAATATTCTGGCTTCTTAACTTTCCCAGAATAAACCCCGAGGCACATGCTTATAGCCTTTTGGAGTTTTTTCACATCCTTCACCTCCTTTTCATTTTTTCTTAATTTTAAACAACATCTAAAAACTCATTCAGTAGGGCGCTAAACACTCCTGCTCCTCTATTTAAGAGTGTGGTAGCAATCTGAACAGCATCAGCACCAGCTCTTCGATAATCCTTAATATCTTGACCTTCAGTAATACCTCCTACCCCAATAATATCAATACGCTCTGGAAGTATCCTTCGCAATTGCTTTACTTGTCCTATGCCTACGGGCTTGATTGCAGGTCCGCCGAGTCCAGCCAATCCTTCTCCCGGAGTAATACGAGATTTTCCTTTTTCGTCAAAACCGAAAGCATTTGGAAATGTGTTAACTGCAGTAACCGCTTTCACCACTTTTGACTGTCCGATTACTTGAGCTACTTTACTAAGAAAGAGCGGATCAGAGAAAGGAGAAAGCTTGACCGCTATTTTTGCTTTTGGTCCGACTCTATCTTCGACATGATACAGAATTTCTTTTACTAACTGTGGGTCAGAGCAAGCAATGAGCTTCTGTAATCCTTTTTCCCAGACACTAGGGCAACTAAGATTGAGCTCGACCAGGTCGGCTCCTCTTTGAAAAGCAAGTTCTACTAAATCAGCGTATTCGGTAGGGCTAAAACCAGCCACACTAACAAATAAGAACTTCCCTGCTCTATGAGCTATTTTAACCATTGCTGGTAAATGTTTTTGGTAGTAAGAGGCACCGGGATTGGGTAATCCCATAGAATTTAACGAATATAAATCGCTCGTCCAATAAACCTCCCCACTGTTTCCTTCTCGTGGTTTAAGAGTAATCGATCCTACCATAATTGCAGCAGTGGCTGAACGAGCTAATTCGCGAAGTCCTTCCGAGCCTTCCAATAACTTACATGTCCCTGCACCATTCATCAACGGATGTTCAAATTTAATACCACCAATATCTACAGAAAGATCTATGTTCATTTTCTCTCCTCCTTATTTTTTACCAGACATTTCCGGCAAAAGACATTTGGTAAAGAATTCCAACATTTTTCCCAGATATCCGAAGGGATGGGAATATTGGTACCTGGAATAAAAATGTCTTCTCGTCGCTTAAACCATTTGCCATTGAATTCTATTTTCTTGCAGGTAGAGGTAACACATCTTGCCCGTATCCGACGTATCAATTTGTCTGCTAAAGCCCAGTATCTCCCACACCTGGAAGGAATATTGTCGTTATGATTGCAGGTTTCCACTTTAATTCCGCAAGAAAATAATCCTTTCTTTGCGTTATAAAACGGACACGGTCCACGTTTTGGCTTATCTTCACTACCTGACCTGATATCTAATTCCATTTGTTCGCCTCCGTATAATCTTTAGTATTAATTATTTTCTCTCTTTTTGCCTCTACTTTTCCTATTTGGATTTTAAAGAGCTCCTTTTTCCTTATTTAATCTTTTTTTACCCCGCCCCAACAAAAAAGTCAAGCCTGAAAGCTTGGCTTTTGGGATAAAATCTTCTGTAGTAATTATTCATCTTGGCAGATTTTTTTAGCTAAATAATTTTTAATAATCTTTTGGCTGGGCAGAAATAAAGGCGATGGCAAATCATTTAAGCCGAACCATTGCCACTCGGTGATTTCCTCAGGTTCCATTATCTTTGCTTCTCCGTCAAATTCTCGGCACAAAAAACCAATTGTTATAAAATGATTGTCAAGAACAATATCGTTTGTCATACTGATTGCTTCAAGATTTTTTACTTCAATTCCGGTCTCTTCTAAAACTTCGCGGCGGGCTCCCTGTTTTAATTCTTCTTGGAAATGGAGTTTCCCGCCGGGCAGTGTCCAGCTTCCTTCTCCGTGCAATAAACTGTCAGCTTTTTTAGGGTCTTGATGTCTGTGCCCGAGTAAAACTTTATCATCTTTTAAAATCATTACTCCCAAACCAACTCCAATCTTTTTATTTTCATTATCTTTATCCATTATTTAATAAATTGGCGGGGACGACCGGATTTGAACCGGCAACCTTCGCTGTGACAGAGCGATGATCTAACCAATTGATCTACGTCCCCGTGTGCCGGTGGTGGGAATTGAACCCAACGGCCTCATCCTTATGAAGAATTTGCTCTACCACTGAGCTACACCGGCATTAGAACAACTTAATAAATAGAATGAATTTAGTTGTTCTTATGTCCTCCGAAGCCTTGGCGAAGGAGGATTAATCTTTGTGAGTGTTGCGGGGACAGGAATTGCACCTGTGCCTCCAGGTTATGAGCCTGGCAACCTACTACTGGTCCACCCCGCGACATCATTGTATATTAAATTCAAGTAAAATTCAACCCCGTAGTGAAAATTTGATTGTCTGCAAAAAAAGGTTTTTGCGAAACAAAAACCCTTGTCAAATTTCTACTACGGGGCAGCCCCTAAAAAACCTGTAAGCTCTTAAACGTCTCTTCAAAAATGTCAATTATTTCTTCAGCTTTTTTCTTGTCTAATCTATAGTCGGGGTCACGGATAATATCCTGGCAAACTTGGTGGGCTTCGCGGACTTGGCTTAAATTGGCAATGTCGCCCTCCTTTACTTTCTTTAATCTTTCATTTATATTCTCCCCGCTATAGCCTATGCGCCGTAAAACTTCGTCAAGCATTTTGTAGGCCTCAATTAAACTGAGTTTTTGCTGGGTCGGAGAACCTTTTTCTGATCTGGCTTTAATTTTCTTCCAACGCTTAACCCATTTTTTTACCTCCATATGTTTAAAGGTAGAAAGGTCTTGCAAATCTGACAAATAAAGGTCTTTTAAATAGCAACTTTTTAGAAGGAAATAAATTAACCAGAAAATAAAGAAAATAGATATGAGGATAAAAATTATTTTCAAAACAAAAACTTTCTCTTGCAGCTGGGAAGAAATTATAAACTGATAAGTTTCTCTGACACTTTGCCAAAGTTGATCAAGATTAGAAGGCTGAACAGACATATTTTTCTAAAAATTAACCGACATCAAAAATTCACTGATAGGAAAATGTATTGACAAATATTTTAAGACCCACCTGCAAACTGCCAATATTGCCTCATGGAAGGG
>CAYYIZ010000053.1:0-982 GCA_964472105.1 uncultured Candidatus Saccharibacteria bacterium
GATTTTGGGAATGATTTTTCCGGGGACAAAGGTATCTATCTGGATGGTCGTACTGACTCTAATTCTGATTATTATCGGAATAGGAGGTTTGTCTCCCGTGTTCAGTAAGAAGATATACTCCTGGGTCGGAAAATTAATTCAAAAGATTTTATGGGGAAGGGTGAAGAAAAAAGGTAAAGCTTCGGTAATATATGAACCGTATAGAAAGGGCTTTTGGAAAGTAGGAGTCGTTGTTGGCTATCTGCAGGGGACTGAACATCTGGCAGGAGGGAGAGTGCTAAAAATCTTTCAAGCAAGCGTTCCTATTCCAGTAACTGGTCCTGCTCCAGACCTAGTGCAGGAGAAAGATGTGATATACGTTAATTTATCGGCTCACGAAGTACTGAACACTTATACTTCGGCTGGTATCTTATCTCCCAAGAAAATACCAGAACTAGCAGCGGAATTGCAACGGAGAGAAAAAGAGCTTTCAGAATAAGATAGAAAAAAGCTTTTAGGGGCGGCCTGAAATTACTTGGCTGCCCTTTCTATTATTTTTCCTTTTAATCCCCAAGGCTGGGTAGCGATGATTTTCACTTTAACAAATTTTCCGATCAAGTTTTTTTCTCCTTTAAATTTTACGGTTTTGTAATGAAAAGATTTACCGGTCAGGAAACCATCTTTGTATGTTATTGGAAGAACCTCCACGGTTTCGCCAAGATATTTTTTGTTTCTGACAAGAGCCGTTTTCTTTAAAATTTCAGTTAGAATTTTCTCGCACTTTTTCTTTTCTTCTCTGGAAACATTATCCGGTAATTTGGCGGCAGCCGTTCCCGGCCTTGAAGAATATTGAGAGACATAAGCCATGTCAAAGCCGATTTCTTTAAAAAGTTTAGCGGTATTTTCAAATTGTTTTTTAGTTTCACTTGGAAAACCAACAATAATATCGGTAGAGAGCATGATATCCGGGATTTTCTTGCGGATTTTTTTAATTATTTTCTTG
>CAYYIZ010000053.1:992-3844 GCA_964472105.1 uncultured Candidatus Saccharibacteria bacterium
ATCCTCAATCGTATATTTACGGTTCATCTTCTCTAAAATTTTATTATCTCCCGACTGAACCGGCAAATTTAAATAGGGGGTCACTTTTTCACAGTCGGACATTACTTCAATTAACTCGTCGGAAAAATCTTTGGGATAAGAACTGGTAAACCTGAGCCAAAAATTTCCCGGAATATCATTGACCGTTCTCAAAAGTTTTGGAAAGTTAATATTTTCTGAGAGAAAAGAATTAACGTTCTGCCCCAGCAGCCATATCTCTTTATAATCTTGTTTGATTAATTCCTTAACTTCTTCCACAATTTCCTTGACTGATTGGCAACTTTCTGGTCCGCGAGTATAAGGAACAACACAGTAGGTGCAGAAATTATTGCAGCCCGTAGAAATGGGTACGAAGCCAACAGGAAAAGAAGAATGAATTGGTTGAATTCCAAAGTAATCATTGGGTTTCAGTTTTTTCCATAATTCGCTACGATCGTGAGGAATTATAGAAAAGTGTTTTGGCCAACTTGGTAAATCTTTTATGTCTAAAATATAATCAAAAGATTGACTAAATTTTCTTCTGTCTTTTTTGAGGATACAGCCGGTCAGTATAGTTTGTAGTTTGTAGTGGGTAGTGGGTAGTTTAGTTTTTAGTTTCTGAAATTTTGTTTGGAGTCCATAAACCCTGTCAACTGCTGATTGTCTGACCGAACACATATTAACCACAATTAAATTAGCTTTATCTATTTCTGAGGTATTTTTGTAGCCAATTCTTTCCAAAATCCGAGCAATTCTCTCAGAGTCTGACTTATTCATCTGACAGCCATAGGTAATAATAAAATACTTAGCCATATTTTTTAATCATACTATCTAATCATGCTATCTTATGATATTTTACCCAGAATTAAAAGGGTTTGGCTTCTCTTGTCGAGCCATCCAAACCCTTTTTTTATCCTCCTGCTGGAATCTTAGATTTTTTATCATCATCTTTCTCCTTTCTCAATTTTCCAACTTCCAAATCTCCTCTGGATATTTTTGTTTTATATCCTGAAGATAACCTCTAAGCCCTCCCTCAAAGCATCTTTCAATGATTTTTTCCATTCTCTCCTTTACTCTTCGAGGATACCCAGTTCCATTACCATAGAACTTTTCAGCCATATCAAATGCTATCCCGCCAAGAAATTCTACGTAGCCTTTTCTGATTTTTTCCTTAATTTCCTTCGTATCAGAATCTTCTTCGGGACCAGCCCGAGAATCAAAAATCCTTGGATCTACTCCTTCATCTCCGCATATCTCCGGCATTCTAGGTAAAATGTTTTCTCTTAAATTCATTTTTGCCTCCTTTCATCCAGCAGGAGGTTTTAAAAAGAACTCAAATTTATTTCTTAGTTTCTATTTCTATTTTCACTTTTTTCAAAAACTTTGTCAATGAAATTTCCCCAATGTCTCCCTTGCCTCTTTCTCTTACCCTGACATTTTTCTTTTTCATTTCCCTGTCACCAACCACCAGAAGATAGGGGATTTTCTGAATTTCTCCCTCCCTTATTTTCTTGGAAACGGTTTCAGCTTCAATTTTTGCTTCAACTCTTAAACCCTCATTTTTTAGATTCTGGGCAATTTCTTGGGCGTATTTGCGATGTGAAGAACCGATCGGAATTACCCAAATCTGTTCCGGAGACAGCCACAAAGGAAAAGCGCCAGCAAAATGTTCTATTAAAATACCGATAAATCTTTCTAGAGACCCATAAACGACTCTATGAATAACTACCGGAGTTTTTTTCTTTCCTTTGGCATCAATATAATTTAAGCCAAAATTTCTTGGCATTTGAAAATCCAGTTGAATAGTGCCCGTTTGCCATTCACGACCAATTAAATCTTTCATTAAAATATCAATTTTAGGACCATAAAAAGCGCCATCACCCTCTAAGATTGTATGTTTTTCGCCGCTCTCTTTAAGGATTTCTTTTAAGGCCTTCTCTGCCTTGTCCCACGACTTTTTATCTCCCATAAATTTTCCTGGCCGGGTGCCTAAGCGAAAAGAATATTTTAAATTAAATATTGAATAGAACCTCTTAACTATTTTCAATATTTCCTTATATTCGTTTTTAATTTGTTCCTCGGTCAGAAAAATGTGGGCGTCGTCTTGACGAAATTCCCTTACCCGAAATAACCCATAAAGAGTGCCCGAACGTTCAAATCGATGCAAGGTGTCGGTATCGCCCAATCTTAAGGGTAATTCTTTATAGGACCTCTGTTTCCGATCAAAAACTATCATAGCGTTAGGGCAGTTCATTGCCTTTATTCCGTATGTTTCTTTCTCTTCAGTTTCTGCAGCAAACATCTCTTCGCGATAGTGCTCCCAATGGCCAGAAGTTTCATAAAGTTCTTTTTTACTTAACAGGGGAGTAATGATTTCCCGATAACCTCTTTTTTGATGCTCCTCTCTCCAGAAATTTATTAATTCGTTCAAAATAACAACTCCTTTGGGCAGCCAATAGGGCATGCCGGGGGCGGTCTGGTGAAGAAAAAATAGTTCCAATTTTTTGCCTAATTTTCTGTGGTCTCTCTTTTCTGCCTCTTCCATTACCTTAAAATGATTAATTAACTCTTTTTTGCTAAAAGGTACTTCTAAACCAAAATTCCAAAAACCAGTTAGTTCTGCTAAACTTTTTCCAATACGATAAAAAATCCCATATCGGTATGGAACAGATATAATTGCTATTCCATTTCTTCCTAGCAAATCCATATGTTTTTTTAATACTTCATTTCTTTTATTTCCAGTAAAATGCTCACATAAACCAAAAGACATGACAACATCATATTCTCTTTTAGATTTAAATTTAAAAAGATCTGAGGAAATAAAATTATGCGGG
>CAYYIZ010000054.1:0-3769 GCA_964472105.1 uncultured Candidatus Saccharibacteria bacterium
CTTATTTTTGCTGGATTCACTGAGTTTCTCGCCCAAGATAGCAATCTGGCCTGAGTCCGGCTTGATGATATCCATTATCATCCTGATAGCAGTAGTCTTGCCCGCACCGTTAGGCCCAATAAGACCGAATATCTCATTTCGGGCAACAGAAAAAGATAGATCATCAACTGCGACCTTATCTGCGTATGATTTGATTATGCGATTGACTTCAACTGCAGGCATATATTGTTTTCTCTATTCTACCCCTTCAATAAATTCAGGACAAGCCCCTCGACAAGCTCAGGGCAAGCAAAAAACCGCCTTCTTGGCGATAAAGGTTCAATTTTGGACGATCGTCCAGATTTGAATCCTATTTTGTTCTAAAATAAGAACCTGCCTTCGGCAGAACCTTGAAATTCCTATGGAATAATTATTTATGCGGAATTATAAAAATTGCCCAGCGACGGGAAAAAACAAAACAGGGCTTTTGACCCTGCTTTCGCTACTCTGCTCGCTTTGGCGGACGATTTTACCTGCCCGCCAGTCGCCTAGGCTCCAAGCCTTGGCAGGCGGGGAACCTTAGATTGGAGAAAAGTGTTTGGCTACCCGGAAGGCGTCCTAAAACAGATGAGGGAATTATTAGCTACTGCTTAAAAACAAAAAAACAACCCACTAAAAAAATGAGCTGTTTAAAATTTTGTTATAAATTTTATTTATGCTTTCTTTTGCTTGCCTTGGCTTCAAGCATAAGCCGCTTTATTTCCAATCGCTTCTTGGTTTTATGAGAATGTGTTTTTTTATGTTTGCCCACTCCCGTGCTTCTTTTTGCCATATATGTATTTTATTAATATGATTTAATTCGGCTCCTTATTTAAGACTATATAATATAAAGCAGAAACAATCAATCTTAATCAAAAAAATCTCCTTGGCGATTTTTTAACGAGTTCCGGAGGGACGGACGCCTACCCTTCCGTAGTTTTAACGAAGGAGGGATGCCTGCCCTGAGCCAAGCCGAAGGAGCTTGTCCTGAGCGAAGCCGAAGGATTAGAACCTGTTTGATGGAAAAATAAAAAGGTTTTCCGCAAAATGTGTCGGGTATTAAAAATTAACTTTCTATTTTAGAAAAAAGAAAACTGCCTATTATTAACATTACAATTGTTATGATACTTAAGACTAAAAAATCAGTTAATAATCCAAAATGAGCGCCGTTTACTAATGTTCCTCGCAAACCGTCAACACCGTATGAAAGCGGATTAATGCTGGCAGCCACAGTAATCGCTTTGGGTAATCCTTGAAGTGGGAATAAGGCGCCTGAGAGAAAAAACAGAGGCATTAACAAAAAATTCATAATAAGTTGAAAGCCCTGCATATCTCCCAAAACTGAAGCGATAGCCGTTCCTAATGCTGTAAAGAAAAGAGCGATAAGCGCCATAAAAATAAATGAAAGCAATAGAAGATGAAAATTCATCGGTCGGAACCCTACAAGTAAAGAAATTATAAATATAATAAGTCCTTGAATTACAGCAACTGTTCCTCCTCCCAAAGTTCTTCCTATCATAATTTTAAAACGAGAAACTGGCGTCACAAGCGTTTCTTTTAAAAATCCAAACTGCTTGTCCCAGATTATCTCAATACCGGAAAATAGGGCGATAAAAAGAATTCCCATTGAAATGATGCCTGGTGCCAAAAATTGAATATAATTTCCTCCGCCCGCTTTTTGAAAAATAGGCCCGAAACCAAAACCTAAAGCAAGCAATAATAAAAGTGGCTGCCCAAGAGAACCTACAATTCTTGTCTTAGAACGAAAGTATCTTTTAATTTGTCTCAGCCAAAGAATGTAAATTGTTTGCATAGTTTTTTAAAATTAATGGCGGAAAATCCTTCTTCGTATTCTCATTCTTTCTACGGGACTAATCTCTTCCTCACGGATAGTTTTTCCCGTAAACGCCAAAAAGGCTTCTTCTAATGAGGTGGTTTTCGTTTGCTGTTTTAACTCTTCAGGAGTTCCTTGAACAATGATCTTTCCGTGATCAATAATGGCAATTTTTTGGGCGACTTTGTCCGCTTCTTCCATATAATGAGTGGTAAAAAAAACCGTCATTCTTTCTTCTTTGTTTAAATTTTTAATGTAGTTCCAAATATGACTTCTTGTTTGAGGATCTAATCCTAAAGTTGGCTCATCTAAAAAAAGTATTTTAGGATGGTGAACTAATCCTCTGGCAACCTCAAGCCTTCTTTTCATCCCTCCTGAAAAATTCTTTACCAAATCGCTTTTTCTATCCCATAATTCCACAAATTTTAACAATTCCTCAGTTCTTCTTCTCCTAATATCCTTTGGAACATTGTATAGAACGCCGTGAAATTCCATATTTTCCCAGGCAGTCAGCTCATCATCTAGGCTTGGATCTTGAAAAACAATACCAAAAGAACGACGAACATCATTTTGTTCTCTAACGGGATCACTACCATTAATAAGAACTCGGCCGCTCGTTGGTTTCAAAAGAGTTGTAAGCATTCTTATTGTAGTTGTTTTGCCTGCTCCGTTTGGGCCCAAAAAAGCAAAAATTTCTCCCTCCGGGACAGCAAAAGAGATTTTATCGACAGCAATGAAATCGTTAAACTTTTTTGTTAAATTTTCAACCTTAATCATAATTTCTATTCTACCCCTTCAATAAATTCAGGGCAAGCAAAAAACCGCCTTCTTGGCGATTTTTTTGCGAGCTCCGAGGACGGACGATGTTAGGACCTGGATTTAAGGACTGATAGTATCTCTACATTTTTCTATATACTCTATAGCTTTCTTTTCGTCTAAGAAATTTCCTACTTTAACTTTTTTATCTGGCAAATGGTCAAAAACATGTGAAATAAATTCAGATAGTTTTTCCTTTGATGTGTCGTCTATCTCAAAACTTTCATTTTCTAAAACAGCTAAGATATTATGATCTTCTTCCTCTACTCCTGGCTCTCTCCAAGAGGATTCTATTTGCTCTATTATGGCAATGGGTTTGCACTTAACAATTTCACCAGTTTTAAGTTTTTTGTCGGTCAAAACAAAACAATCTAAGCTATCATCGTCCCCGCTTGTGGTATTCAAAATGAAACCATAGGGATATGGATATTCTCTAGAGACTGTTACAGTTTTCTTATGTCGCAAGGTTTTCTCGTCATAGATATTTTTCTGATTAGACCACGCTTCATTTTCAATAAAAACTTTGATTTTCATAATATTTCATTCTACCAAAAAATCGCCTGATTGGCGACTTTCTGGCAGCTCGGTCGCTTGAACCGAGCTCAAGCGTGCTCCGCGGGTAGGATTCCGCCCCGCTGCTAGCGGGACTAGAACCTATCGCGGCACGACTCGCTCCGCTCGGCTAACACCGCTCTCTAGAAACCCTCGGTTTCTGGCGGTCGGCTTTCGGCCTCCCTGTTTTCCTACACGAGAGGATACCCAATCCTCCCGACCCCTCCTTTGGGTTCGAATCCTCTCTCTCCGCTGAATAAAACAAAAACTGCCCAGCCCGCCCAAATTTGCGAAGTAAAATTGTGGCGGGCCAGCTACGGGCTTTTTGGTTTGTAGATTTTTTAGACCATTGAAGTCTCCAATAACATAATCAAAGCACTAAAAAGAAGAAAAATTAAAATTGCCATCCACCACTTTATTCTTATATTAAGAAAGGGCCATATTTTTTCTTTCATAAATACTATTTTGTCTACTTTTAGCGTAGCTCTGTTTTTTGGAAATTTACTCAGTACCAATTTCGATTCTCCCGCATTTTTCTTCGGCGGCTCG
>CAYYIZ010000055.1:0-3719 GCA_964472105.1 uncultured Candidatus Saccharibacteria bacterium
AGCCGATGTCAGCCATTGACCAAAAAATGTCTTCTTCTTTCCAATCAAATATCCATTTACCGGTAAACTTTGCCTGAACGGCATAGCCGCCGCAAGTAATACAGCACCCCTTTGGCTTGCCAGTGCTTCCCGAAGTGTATAAAATAAACAGCAAATCTTCGCTATCCATTATTTCAGGAGAACATTGGTCGCTTTCAGGGGTTGTTAATTCAGACCACCACAAGTTTCTTCCTTCGTGCCAGGAAATCTCGTTGCCGGCTCTTTTAACCACAATAACTTTCTCAACTCTCGTTTCTTTAATGCCCTCGTCGGCATTCTCTTTCAAATTAATAACTTTTCCCCTGCGGTAATATCCATCAGCCGTGATTAAAATTTTAGCTTCGGTGTCCTGTAATCTCACTTTCAAAGCAGTCGGCGAAAAAGCAGAAAAAACCACGCTGTGAACCGCCCCAATTCTGGCGCAACCCAACATTGAAATGATGGCTTCGGGAATCATTGGTAAATAAATACCAACTCTGTCTCCCTTTTTCACTCCGAGTTTCTTCAAGGCGTTGGCAAATTTATTAACTTGACTTGAGAGCTCTCCGTAGCTTAAAACTCTGGCTTTTTCTTCAATGGGTTCAGGCTGCCAAATAAAGGCCGGCTTGTCTCTCCTTTCCTTCAAATTTTCATCAAGAGCATTTTGGGTAATGTTAAGCTTTCCTCCTTGAAACCACTCAAAATAAGGCGGGCTGTGAGAAAATCCTTTGTCCCATTTTTTCGCCCATTTTAATTCTCCGGCTAAGTCCTCCCAAAACTTAACCGGGTCTCTATCTGCCTTTTTATAAATTGATTTGTCTTTTAACCAAGCTTTTCTCTTAAGTTCTTTCCCGGGAAAATACAAATCCCCTTTTTTGATTATCTTTTCTTTTGCCATATTTGTTTATTTTAACAAAAATTTCAAGAATAAAAAAGTAAATTAAATACTCTAACCTTCAAGTTAGAGCATTGCTATTTATCACTTACTATTTATAGTTTATAGCTTCTTTCCGATAAATTCAGCAAATTCGGCTAAGCGGCAGGCATAACCGTATTCATTGTCATACCAAACTAAAACCTTGGCTAAATTTCCTTGAGCCATTGTTGACAAAGCGTCAACGATGGCTGAGTAAGAATTGCCCTTGTAATCAGAAGAAACCAGGGGAGCATCTTCAACTCCTAAAATCCCCCGCAACTCTTCTTTTTCAGAGGCCTTCTTCAAAAGATAATTCACTTCTTCGGCTGTCGTTTCTTTTTTCAGAGAGCAAACAAAATCAACAATGGAAACGGTTGGCGTTGGCACCCTTAAAGCCAAGCCGTCTAATTTTCCTCGGAGCGCGGGCAAGCATTTCTCAACGGCCTGGGTGGCTCCGGTGGTAGTTGGAATAATATTTAAAGCAGCCGCTCTGGTTCTTCTTAAATCTTTGTGGGCTAAGTCCAGAATTTTCTGGTCGTTGGTGTAGCTGTGCACCGTTGTCATAAACCCTTTTTCAATGCCAAATTTTTCTTCTAAAACCCTGGCTACCGGCGCCAGGCAGTTGGTAGTGCAAGAACCCATTGAAACAATGTTGTCCTTTTTAGACTCATATTTGTCTTGATTAACCCCCAAAAGATAAGTTGAAACTTCCTCGGATTTGGCTGGAGCTGAAATAATAACCTTTTTGGCTCCCGCTTGAAGATGCTTTTTTGCTCCTTCCAAATCTCGGAAAACTCCAGTACACTCCAAAACAATGTCAATTCCAAGTTTTTTCCAGGGAAGATTTTCTGGGTCTTTCTCGGAAAAAGCCCTGATCTTTTTGCCGTCAACCAAAATTTCTCCTTCTTTTCCTTTTACCTGTTTCTGGTAAATTCCATATAAAGAATCGTACCTCAAAAGGTGAGCCAGGATCTCGGGCGAAGCCAAATCATTAACAGCCACCACTTCTAAATCCGGGTGTTTATCTAAAATCCTCCGAAAGGTTAACCGACCAATCCGACCAAAACCATTAATGGCAACTTTAATCATGGACTTATAAGCGTGAGGGCACTTGCCGAAGGGAGCATCTCGCAGCCAAGCTCCAGAATTAAGTTTGTATTACCTTTAAGGTAGGTGAGGCTTGGCGAGAGAAGCCGCAGCTGGAAGTAAACTTTGTTTTGCTGTTGCCAGCTGACGGCGGGCTCCCTGAGGTAAGTTGCCCGAGCGATTATTTTATTTGATATTTAACAACTTGATGATTTTTCCTCTATCAAAGCCAACCACTATCTCCCCGTCAATCTCAATAACCGGTACCCCCATCTGACCCGATTTCTCAATCATTTCCTTTTGAGCCGCTTCGTCTTGAGTAACGTCAATGTCTTCAAACTCAATATTGTGCTCTTTCAAAAATTCCTTCAGGGTCATACAATAGGGACAAATTTGGGTACTATATACTTTAACTTTAGCCATAGGTTTGATTATTGATTAATCAAATCCTTAACTTCCTGGCAAACATCAGCTGGCTGGCTGTCGGTTAATTTACAAATCAAAGCGGTTAAGTTTTTTGTTTCCTGCTCCTCGCCCGATTGCGTTCCAGCGCCAACTCGGTAATACTTGCAGCCGAAAACTAAAGTGGGTATTCCTCCAGTACTGTATTTACCAAACACATCCATGTCCTCATTGGAATCTATATTGTTATGAAAAGAAATATAATCGCCAAATTTGCCTACCACCTCTTCAATTACCGGATGCTCCCAAGTGCAGTAAGGACAGCTCTCTGAGCCGAAAAAGTAAATTATTGGTTTATTGTCCTCGGTACAAACTTCATCTCCGCTTACTAAGAAATTACCTATGGTAGCGCTTTTCTCCTCTACCCTTTCCTCTGTTTCCTGCTGGAGGCCTTCTTCTAAATCAATTCCCTGAGGGAAGAGAGTTTTTCCGTCTTTGGTGACATAGGAAAAAATTTTCTCTTCCCCTATTTCAATTTGGAACTTGTATAAACTGCCTTCTTCCGCAACTTCTCCCGTTAAGGTCGCTTCTATTTGTCCTCCTAAAAGATTTTCATTGATAAAAGCCAAGCCCAAACGAGCCGCCTCGTCCGGAGAGACAACATTCCCCTCACTTTCTTGACTAAGGTGCGAATAAATTAAACCCCCGGCTAAAATTCCACAAACTACCAAGAGAACTGTAATTATTAAATTTTTGTTTTCAGTCATAGTTTTTATTATTAACAATTTTTAATATTAGCAAATATTTTCAATTTAAGCAAATTCTTCACCCTCCTTGCCTGCCTTTCCCAAATAATAATGTTTTAGAGGTTTCAGATTTTCATCAAGTTCATAGCAGAGAGGAACTCCCAGGGGAATATTTAACTGCGGTATTTTTTGGGGCGAAATATTGTCAAGATATCTAACCAGAGCTCTCAAGCTGTTATGGTGAGCCGTAATCAAAACTTTCTTGCCTTGCTTGATGACAGGCGCTATCTCCTTTTGCCAATAAGGCAGTAATCTCATTTCGGTGTCTTTGAGCGACTCGGTCAGGGGAATTTCTTCTCTTTTCAGATTCTTATACAAAGGGTCGCTTCCGGGATAGCGGGCATCGGTTTCTCTAAGAGCCGGGGGTCTAACCTCATAGCTCCTTCTCCATAAAAACACCTGCTCTTCACTATATTTTTTGGCTGTCTCTGATTTGCTCAACCCCTGCAAGGCTCCGTAATGTCTTTCATTTAATCTCCAGCTCTTCTTTA
>CAYYIZ010000056.1:0-3657 GCA_964472105.1 uncultured Candidatus Saccharibacteria bacterium
AGAGGAAATGCGAGAAGTGCGGAGGAAAAAGATTAAAAGAGGAGGCCTTGGCAGTAACAATAAGCGGCAAGTCAATTGCTCAAGTGGCTGACCTGGAGATAAGCGAAGCAAAAGAATTTTTTGAAAAAATAAAATTAAGCGAAGCTCAATTAAAAATTGCCAAGGGATTAATTAAAGAAATTATTTCAAGATTGCAATTCTTGAATGACGTTGGTTTGGATTATTTAACTTTATCAAGAGAAGCTGAAACTTTGGCCGGGGGAGAGGAACAAAGAACCCGCTTAGCTACCCAAATTGGTTCAAAATTAACCGGCGTTCTCTATATTTTAGACGAACCCTCGGTTGGCTTGCACCCAAGAGACCAGGCAAGATTAATTGAAACTTTAAGGAAATTAAGGGATTTGGGCAACACGATAATTTTGGTTGAGCACGATTTTCAGACTATCAAAAAATCTGATTGGACAATTGATATTGGTCCGGGAGCGGGCGAGCACGGCGGCAAAATTATTTTTGAGGGAACGCCAAAACAGCTCCTTCGCTCCCGCACTTTAACCGGAGATTATTTGTCGGGAAGAAAGAAAGTGACGGTCGAAGGATCTAATAAAACCCAAAAAAATTATTTAATCATTAAAAAAGCAAGAGAGCACAATTTAAAAAATATCAATGTTAAAATTCCTTTAGGGAAATTTGTTGGGGTAACCGGAGTTTCCGGCTCTGGTAAAAGTAGTTTGGTTAACGACATAATTGCTCGCGCCTTGTATCAAAAATTTTACCAGTCAAAAGAAATTCCTGGAAAGCATCAAGGAATTTTAGGCGCTGAATTTTTAGATAAAGTAGCTTTGGTTGACCAGTCGCCAATTGGCAGAACTCCCAGAAGCAACCCGGCAACGTACACCGGCGCTTTCAGCTACATCAGAGACCTTTTTACCGGAAGCAAAGAGGCAAGGATAAGGGGCTACCGGGTGGGCAGGTTCAGTTTTAACGTTAAGGGTGGGAGATGCGAGGCCTGCGAAGGGCAGGGGCTCCGCAAAATTGAAATGTATTTTTTACCCGATGTTTACGTTCAATGCGAGGAATGCGAAGGCAAAAGGTATAATAAAGAAACATTGGAAATTGAGTACAAAGGGAAAAACATTTCCCAGGTTTTAGAAATGACGGTTGAGGAGGCCTTGGAATTTTTTAACCATATTCCCGGTCTTTACGGCAAACTTAAAACCTTAAACGATGTAGGGCTTGGTTATATAGAGCTCGGTCAGCCCGCTCCCTCTTTGTCGGGAGGGGAGGCCCAAAGAATAAAATTGGCGGCGGAACTCTCCAAAAAATCAACCGGTAGAACGTTGTATATTTTAGACGAACCAACCACCGGCTTGCACCCCGATGACATTAAAAAATTAGTTTTTGTTTTAAAAAAGTTAGTGGACAAAGAAAATACCGTTCTTTCAGTAGAGCATAATTTAGATTTTATTAAGTGTGCAGATTGGTGCATAGATCTCGGTCCCGAAGGAGGGGCTCAGGGCGGCTTTATTGTTGCTCAAGGCACGCCTTATGAAATAGCCAAAAACAAAAAAAGCTACACCGGCCAATATCTAAAGAGCTACATTACTTGACAATATTCTCTCCAACGCTTACAATGGAAATATTAGCAATCAAAGGTCTTAACTGCTAAAAATATAAAATACAAAACACAAAATATGAATATCAAACCATTATCCGACCACATTCTTATTGAGCCAATTTCTCAAGAAGAGAAAACAAAAGGAGGAATTTTTCTGCCCCAAACCGCAGAGAAAGAAAGACCGGAACAAGGAAAAGTGATTGAGGTGGGTCCGGGCAAAAGATTGTCTTCTGGTAAAAGGGTTCCCCCGGAGGTTAAAAAAGGGGATGTTGTTCTTTTTACCAAATACGCTCCAAACGAAATAAAGGTTGGCGACAAAGAGTATTTAATCGCTAAAGAAGAAGATATTTTAGCGATTTTAAAATAATTTTTTAAAATAATTATGGCAAAGCAAATCAAATATTCAGAAGAAGCTCGAAGAAAATTAAAAGCCGGGGTTGATAAATTGGCGGATGCCGTCAAGGTTACTTTGGGTCCCCGGGGAAGAAACGTTGTTTTAGATAAGGGCTTCGGCGCTCCGACTATTACCAATGACGGTGTTACCATTGCCAAAGAAGTTGAACTTAAAGACAAAATAGAAAACTTGGGAGCTGAAATTGTCAAAGAGGTTGCCTCAAAAACAAATGATGTGGCTGGCGACGGAACTACCACGGCCGTTGTTTTGGCGCAGTCCTTGGTAAAAGAAGGTTTTAAAAATGTTACGGCAGGCGCCAACCCTCTGGCTTTAAGAAGGGGAATTGAGCAGGGTTCCCAAGTGGTGGTTGAAGCATTGAAAAAACTTTCCAAACAAATAAGCCAGAAGGAAGAAATTGCTCAGGTAGCGACAATTGCGGCCGAAGACGAAGAATTGGGAAAGTTAATAGCCGGGGTAATTCAAGAAACCGGCAAAGACGGAGTGGTAACGGTTGAAGAATCAAAAACATTCGGCCTGTCAAAAGAGATAGTTAAAGGATTGCAGTTTGATAGGGGATATATCTCTCCCTATATGGTAACCAACCCCGAGAAAATGGAAGCGGTTTTAGAAGACGCCTACATTTTAATCACCGACAAAAAGATTTCTTCTTTGCAGGAAGTTCTGCCAATTCTTGAAAAAGCCGCCAAAACCGGCAAAAAAGAAATTCTAATCATTGCTGATGAAATTGAGGGAGAGGCCTTGGCCACCTTGGTGGTAAACAAACTTAGAGGAGTTTTGAATGCTTTGGCAGTTAAAGCCCCTGGCTTTGGCGACAGACGCAAAGAATCGTTAGAAGACATTGCCGCTGTTGCCGGAGGACAGGTAATTTCTGAGGAAAAAGGGATGAAGCTGGAAAATGTGGAACTTGATATGCTGGGCAGAGCTGGAAAAATTATCTCAACCAAAGAGAATACAATTATTGTTGGAGGCAAAGGGAAAAAATCAGACATTGAAGCAAGAATTAATCAGTTGAGAAATGAAATAGCTCAAACTGCCTCTGATTTTGACAAAGAGAAATTACAAGAGAGATTGGGCAAACTTTCAGGAGGGGTGGCAGTAATTAAAGTGGGAGCCGCTACCGAAGTTGAACAGCAAGCCCGCCAGCACAAAGCAGAAGACTCTCTGTCAGCAACCAAAGCAGCCATTGAGGAAGGAATTGTGCCGGGCGGCGGAGTTGCTTTAATTAGAATTTTTTCCGCCTTGGAAAAATTAAATCTGAAAGCAGACGAAAAAACCGGAGTTGAAATTTTAAAGAAAGCCCTAACCGAACCCTTAAGGATGATTGCCCGAAATGCCGGAGTTGAAGGTTCGGTGGTCGTGGAACAAGTTAAAAAACACAGTGCCAGTTACGGCTTTAACGCCCAAACCTTAAAGTACGAGAACTTATTGGAAGCCGGAATAGTTGACCCGACCAAAGTAGTCAGAACTGCTCTAGAAAATGCTGTTTCGGGAGCCAGCATGCTCCTGACGACCGAGTGCGTGGTAGCTGAAGAGCCGGAAAAGAAAGAAGAAAAAACTCCTCCAATGCCTATGCCCGAAGGATACTAAACTTTTAAGAAAAAAATCTCAATCAAAAACCCTCTCTTTT
>CAYYIZ010000057.1:0-3626 GCA_964472105.1 uncultured Candidatus Saccharibacteria bacterium
GGTTTTATGAACTGGGCTGATTACTAAAGTTTTATAACGACTGGCAAGGACAAGCCTTGCCAGTTTTCATTTCTTCAAGCAGGTTCGGACAAATTCTTTAAATAACGGATGGGGTTTTAGAGGCCTTGATTTAAATTCCGGGTGGAATTGACTGGCAATAAAAAATGGATGGTTAGGCAGTTCAATAATCTCAACCAAATCTCTTTGAGGGTTAATTCCAGCCATTTTCATCCCTTTTCTTTCCAAAACCTCTCTAAACTCATTATTTAGCTCATAGCGATGGCGATGGCGCTCGGAAATAAGAGAAGAGCCGTAGGTCCGGCGGCTCCGCGTGCCGGGAATTAATCTGCACTGATAAGCTCCCAATCTCATTGTTCCGCCGTAATCTTTTTTGCTTAAAAGTTGTTTTTGATCCGGCATTACGTCAATTACTCCTTGACAATTCCGGGTAAATTCAGTAGAATTTGCTCTTTTTAATTTACAAACATTTCTGGCAAATTCAACCACCGCTAACTGCATTCCTAAACAAAGTCCTAAAAAAGGAATTTTATTTTTTCTACAATATTCAATAGCCTTTATTTTCCCCTCCATTCCCCTACTCCCAAAGCCGCCCGGCACTATAATGCCATCTAAGCTGTTGAGGTCTTTTTTGAGATTTTTTCTTGCCCCGTAGGAAGCCGAAGGCTTTCCTTTGGGGTCGTATTTCTCAGAAGACAGCCAGGTAATTTTAGGCTTGGCTTTGAAAAAATAAGAGGCGTGCTTAATTGCCTCAATTATTGAAATGTAAGAATCCATTAAGGTGAAATCTCCTGTTTTAAAATACTTGCCAACTATGCCTATCCTTACCTCCTTTTGGGGATTTTTAATGGTCTCTACCAGCTTTCTCCATTTTTTCAAGTCGCTTTTTTTTGTTCTCTTATTGGTTTTTTGCAAAATTCGCTTGCCCAAATTATCTTTTTCAAAATTAATCGGTATCTCATAAATTGATTTGATGTCGGGAGCAGAAATAATGTCTTTCTCGGAAACGTTGCAAAAAATTGAGATTTTTCTTTTTCTCGGAGTATCTAACGGAACTTGGGCCCTGGCAACAATTATGTCCGGTTGAATTCCTGCCATATGCAAAGAAAGTACCGCATGCTGGGTGGGCTTTGTTTTCATTTCTCCTATCATTTTGGGAATTGGCAAATAACTTACCAAAATAAAAACGACATCCCTGGGATGTCGGAGTTTGAGCATGCGAGCCGCCTCCAGAAACAGAAGATTCTGATACTCCCCTACTGTGCCGCCAATTTCAATTAAAATAAAATCGGCTTTAGTTTTCCTTTCGAGTTTTTTGATTCTAGAGATTACTTCTTCCGGAATATGAGGAACTACTTCCACACATTTGCCCCCGTATTCTAAATTTCTTTCTCTTTTAATGACCGCCTGGTAAACTCTGCCGGTCGTTATATAGTTGTAGGTTCCTAAGTCCTGGTCTAAAAATCTTTCGTAATTGCCTATGTCTTGGTCGCACTCTGTGCCGTCGTCGGTTACAAAAACTTCCCCATGCTCAATCGGATTCATCGTCCCGGCATCAACGTTGACGTAAGGGTCAATTTTAATTGTTTCAACCTTAAATCCTCTGCTCTTTAAAATCCTCCCGATTGAAGCAGTGGTGACTCCCTTGCCGATGCCACTCATTACCCCGCCTGCAATAAAAATATATTTTGCCATCTACTTCTCTTCGCTTACTATTATCTTTATCTGAGTTTCCAAATTATGCTCAAACTTAATCTTTGCTTCAAACTCGCCTAACTCCTCTATCTCTTGAGGAATTTCTATTTGGGTTTTCTTAATATCGTAGCCCAGTTCTTTTAAGGCGCCGGCAATTTTCTGAGTGGTTATTTTTTCAAAAAGCTGTTCTTTTTCTCCGAGTTTAACCGAAATCTCAACTTCAAGACCATCCATTTCCGAAGCCATTTGGCCTATTTTTTTCAGTTCTTCCTCAGCCGTACTCTCCCGCAATTCTTGCTGTTTCTTGGCCCATTCCAAAGATTTCTGGTCAGCTATCTTAACCAGTTCTTGAGGAATTAAATAATTCCGAGCATAGCCGTCGCTCACTTCTTTAACCTCGTATTTCTTTCCCAATTTTTCTATATCTTTCAATAAAATTACTTTCATAATTCTATTCCATTGTATCACTTTCCTTTGATTATCTCAATTGCTCTCTCGAGCTGAGGGTCTTTTTCTACCTGCCAATCTTCCTCTGTTATCTCCACCTCAATGTCAGGAGAGAGCCCCTCTTCGTCAATGGATTTACCTTCAGGCGTTAACCACTTAGCAATTGTCACTTTCAGAGAAGAGTCATCTGAAAGGTCTATTTGCTCTTGAACTGACCCCTTGCCAAAAGAGGTTTTTCCTATTAACAGAGAATCTCTTTGGTCCCTTAAAGCTCCGGCTAATATCTCCGCTCCCGAAGCCGACCCTTCATTTATTAAGACTACTACCTGATATCTCAAAAAGGTTGCCGGCCCCTTGGAATTATGGGCTTTTCTTTCTTTCCCTTCTCCAAACTCCTGCCAGACAATCACTTCCCCTTCTTCTAAAAACCAACCAGCAATCTCTTGAGCCATATCCAGATAGCCGCCGGGATTATTGCGTAAATCTAAAATGAGCTTTTCAGCCGATGAGTTTAAAATCTCAAAAGCCGCTTTTTTAAATTCCGAACCAACAATTCTATTAAACTGATAAATCTTTATCAAAGCAATGTTTTCTTCTTTTAACTCCCACTTTAAAGTTGGAATTTTAATTACCTCTCTTTTTACCTTAATTTCTTTTGGCTCTAACCAGCTGTTTCTTTGAATTAAAAGGCGAACTTCGGTTCCCTTGGGTCCTCTTATCAACTTTACCGCTTCTTCAATAGCAATGTTTTTGGTATAGGTTTCTTCAACTTTTAAAATTTTATCTTGGGGCCGCAGGCCAGCTTCTTGAGCCGGGGTTCCTTCAAAAGGGCTGACCACTGTTAGCTGTTCTTCTCTTATAGCAATTTCCATACCAACTCCTTCATATTTTCCCGAAAGCTCCTCTTCAAAATTCTCTGCTTCTTGGGGGTCAAAAAACACGGTGTAGGGATCGTCTAAGCTGTCAACCATTCCCGCTATTGCCCCATAAACCATTGCCTGGTAATCAATTTTGTTCTTTTCCAAAAAATCTCTCTCCACTTTCCGCCAGGCCTCCCAGAAAATGGAAAAATCAATCTTTTCGGGAGCCCCCAGGTCTTGGTTAATTATTTGAGAGGGCGGAGTGCGGAGAATATTTTCTTCTCCAACAAAAACACCCACTTGGTAACTGAAAAAAGAAACCCCAAGAATAATCAATATTAAAATTATTCTTTTAAACCATTTCATTATTATATAGTAAACCAATTTATTTTTTATTTCAATCAAATCCTACAATAATTTCTTTAATTCCCAATCTCTTTGTTATTTATCCCTAAACCGCAATTCTACCATTGTTCACGATCGTGAACTTTAAGAGAATTTATTTTTCTTTAAAATTTCAAAATAAGAACCCCTCGCTTTGCTCGAGAATCTTGATTTCGGCAAGGTAAAATAAACATATTCCGAAAATAATCAGGGACCTCACTT
>CAYYIZ010000058.1:0-3615 GCA_964472105.1 uncultured Candidatus Saccharibacteria bacterium
GGAAAAATGAGAGTAGAGGAGATTTTGAGCAAAGATAAAAATTTAACTTTAAAAATCGCCACTTTATGCAACGAGGCCTTTATTGAAAATCCCCAAGACCCAAAGACAGATTGGAAACTGAGAGGAAGGCCCACTGATAGAGCTTTGCTTTTAGCTGGGGAAGAAGCTGGATTCAAAAAATATGAGTTAGAAAAGGAATTCCTTAAAATTGATGCTCTTCCTTTTAATTCCCAAAACAAGTTTTTAGCAACGTTGCATCAAATAAAAACCGGCAAAATCTTATTTGTTGCCGGCGCCCCAGAAAAAATCATTGAGGCGAGTAGCCTTGATAAAAAGACGCGTTCAAAATTAAATAAAGATTTGGAAAGTTTAACAAGCCGGGGATTAAGGGTGGTGGCGGTTGGTTACAAAAAAATAGCCAAAGAAAAAGGCAGTAAGATTTTCCAGAAACTCAACGGCATAGTTTTACAAACCCAAGGAATTGTTTTTGCTGGTTTTATTGGTTTGAAAGACCCGATAAGGAGAGAGGTAAAAGTGGCAATTGCCATTTGTAAAAGAGCCGGCATGAAGCCAATCATTGTTACTGGCGACCACCTTTTAACCGCTAAAGCGGTAGGGGAGGAGCTGGGCCTGGAAGTAAAAAGAGAGAACATTATGGAAGGTAAGGACCTGGATGCTCTTTCTGATAAGGAACTTGAAAAAAGATTGAATAAAATTAATATTTTTGCCAGAGTGGAACCCAAGCACAAAATGAGAATTATCTCGGCCTGGCAGGAGAAAAACCAGGTGGTGGCAATGACCGGAGACGGAATTAATGATGCTCCGGCTCTCCGTAAAGCTGACATCGGGGTAGCTTTGGGGTCGGGGACCGAGGTGGCTAAAGAAGTTTCAGATTTAGTTCTTTTAAACGACAGCTTCTCTATTATTCCATCAGCCGTTGAAGAAGGCCGGGCAATCCTTGATAACATCAGAAAAGTTATTACCTATTTGCTTTCTGACAGCTTTACCGAAGTAATTTTGATAGGAGTGAGTATAATTGCCAGACTGCCTTTGCCCGTGATAGCTGTTCAGATTTTATGGGTTAATTTAATTGAAGACGGTCTGCCAAGCATTGCTTTAGCTTTTGAACCAAAAGAAAAAGATTTGATGGCTCAAAAACCTCCCGGCCATAAAGTTCCGCTTTTAACCCGGGAAATGAAAGTGATAATTTTTATCATTGGAATTTTTACCGATTTAATTCTTCTCGGCCTGTTTTTTTGGCTGTTGGGAAAATTTGGCGGAGAAAACTTAACCTACGTCCGAACAATGATTTTTGCCTGTCTGGGCAGTAATTCTTTGTTCTATGTTTTTTCCTGTAAAAGCTTAAGAAGAAACATTTGGCAGATTAATCCTTTTTCCAATAAATTTTTGCTGTTGAGTTGCGGAATTGGATTTCTGGCTTTGATTGCCGCCTTGTATGTTCCGATTCTTCAAACTTTATTAAAAACAGTGCCCTTGGGATTTTTTGACTGGTTGATTGTAATCGGTCTTGGATTGATAAATATAATAGCCATTGAAGGAGCTAAACATTATTTTATTGCCAGACATCAAACCCAAATTTAATTCATAGTTCAATATGGTCTTACTCAGCATTATAATTCTCATTGGCTCTTGTCTGATTTTGGTTAGGTCCAGCACCTGGGTGGTCAGGTCTTTAACCAGAATTGCTAAAACTCTTAAGTGGAGTGAGTTTTTAGTAAGTTTCTGCTTGATGGCTTTTGCTACCTCTCTGCCGGAGCTTTTTGTTGGCCTGAGCTCTGCTTTTCACAGAATTCCCCAATTGAGTTTCGGCAATATCATTGGAGCCAATATCTTAAATTTAACATTGGGGATAGCCATTGTAGTTTTGCTGGCGCGGGGTTTGAAAATGAGAGGCCAGGTTGCCAGGAAGGATTCTTTCTATACGGCCATTATTGCTTTTCTGCCCATTCTTTTAATGTTAGACGGGCAGGTTTCAAGAGTGGACGGGATAATTTTGTTGGGAGCTCTGGCTTTTTATTTTAATAGAGTTTTGCGGCAAAGAGGGAAATTCACCGGTGTTTTTAATAATGATATTGTAAGAGGCTGGATTCAATTCAAGTCATTCTTGAGAGATATTGGAATACTTTTTGCCAGCATAGCTTTACTTTTGCTGTCGGCTGAAGGAGTGGTCTGGTCGGCCCGTTTTTTGGCCCAGTGGATGAACTTTTCTTTGGTTGCCACCGGCATCCTTTTTGTTAGTTTGGGCACTGTTTTGCCGGAAATCACCTTTGGCATAAGGGCTTTAACGATGGGCCATAAAGAAATGGTTCTGGGTAATTTTATGGGTACGGTGATTGTCAATTCGGCCTTGATTTTGGGAGTGGTCAGTTTAATTTCTCCCTTAAAGATTTTTAACTTTTCACCCTATATTGTTGGGATTTTGTTCACTGTAATTGTTGTTTTAGCTTTTGCCATTTTTGCCAGAACTGACCGCAAAATCACCAGGAAAGAAGCGGTAATTTTGCTGGGAATTTACGCGCTTTTTGTTGTTTCTCAAATTTTAGTAAAGTAGAAAAAAGGTTGCATTTTAGAGAAATTTCATTAAAATAAGAATATGTCTGATTTTACTTTTATTTTAATTGTTTTCTTGATTGTTATTGCCGGAGTGGGAATTTCTATTCTTTACATAAAAAGAGAGACTAAAAAGTTAACTGGACAACAAAAAGAAGAACTGCCTTTGGGAATGCTTAAGCAAGACATTGAAAATATGAGAAAGAAGTTTGAAAACGGTTATTCCCAGATGGCAGGGGAGCTTGGCAAGGTGCAGGAGATAGGAAGAGGCATAAGAGAGTTTCAAGAGTTTCTGCGTTCACCAAAATTAAGGGGGAATATTGGAGAGCAAATTTTACGCGATTTGCTCACCCAGATTTTGCCAAAACAAAATTTTTCTTTACAATATCAATTTAAAGAAGGTCAGATTGTTGATGCTGTCGTTAAGACAAATCAGGGAATTATTCCAATTGACTCAAAATTTCCAATGGAAAACTTCAGGAGAATGACAAAGGAAGAAAATCCCGAGAAGAGAGAGTCCTTTCAAAAAGAATTTGGGCGGGATATTAAGAAGCACATTGACGATATTACCAAAAAGTATATTTTGCCTCACGAGGGAACAGTTGATTTTGCTTTAATGTATGTGCCCTCAGAGCCAATTTATTACGAGGTTACCTTAAATAGGCCGGAAATTATAGATTACAGTCATCTGAAGAAAGTTTATTTTGTTTCACCAAATTCTTTTTATTATTTTTTAAAAATCGTAATGGTTGGGCTTGAAGGAGCAAAAATTGAGCAGGGAGCAAAAAAGATTTTAGAGGGGATGAAGGCAGTCCAGCAAGAAGCAATAAAATTTGACGGGGAGCTATCTGTTTTGGTTTCTCATATTGACCACGCCAAAACAGCTTCAGAAAGAGCCCACAATAGGTTTGGTAGATTGGTGGGAAAAATTGACCACCTGGGCGAATTAGAGGCCCCGGAAGAGAGAAAAAAACTTGAATAATATGTTGGCAGTAATTAAAACCGGAGGAAAACAATATCTTGTTTCTCCCGGTGATAAAATAA
>CAYYIZ010000059.1:0-3603 GCA_964472105.1 uncultured Candidatus Saccharibacteria bacterium
GTTGGCTGCCCGAAAAACAGTTGAGGAAAAATTCACCTGGAACAAAACAGCAATGAAATTCCATCGTCTTTATAGAAAAATAGGTAAAAACAACAGAAACGGGAGAAAATAGAGGTGAAATAGAGAAATTTTTTATATTCCTTGTTAGAGAAATTGGAAGCATTAGAGAAAAAATTAAAAAAATAAAAAGGGTAATGCCCCAAAAGGGAGGATGAATGAAATACTCATTTCTCCCTTTTTTGCTTCAGAAATTTTTGATATAATAAGAAAATCTATGAAAATTCTCATTCTAGCTCCCCTAACCAGGAAAGTTTCTTCCAAAATTACTGCGGCCCGTCCCAGGATAATTTTTGATTTAATAACGGGACTCCGCAAAAGAGGTCATAAAATTACTGTTTTGGGCACAGGAGACAGCTATATTCCCGGTGTTAAAATTATTCCAGTTATTAAAAAGAGCTTTTATAACTTATCTTCCTCGTTTGAAAATCCTTTTTACGCCCATACCTCTTTTCTGGTAAAACAAGCTAAAATAGCCGATAAGGTATCTTCTAATTTTGATATAATTCACAATCACTCTTATCCAGAATTTATTCCTCTATTTCTGGAGAAACATATTAAAACACCTATGGTCACAACTATCCATGTTCAGATGACACCCGAGATAGACGAAGCTTTGTCTATGTTCCCTCGGACTTATTTAATTTGTATTTCAAAAGCCAGTAAAAAATTAGCTAAAAAATCAAAAATTCAAAAGGTAATCCACAATGGAGTAAACACAAACTTGTATGGGTTTTGCCCTAAAAAAGAGGATTATCTTTTGTGGATTGGCAGATTAGCCAAAGCCAAAGATAGAAAGGGGAATTTTATAGACCCCAAAGGAATAAAATGGGCAATTAGATTAGCCAGAGAAACCAACTCAAAACTTTTGTTGGCTGGTAATGTTGAGGACCCAGAATTTTTCAAAAGAGATGTTAAGCCCTATTTGTCAAGGAAAATTAGATGGATAGGTCCAATCTCTTTTGAACAACCCTTGACTAAAAATCAGGTTGCCAAATTAATGCAAAAAGCAAAAGCTTTTTTAATGACTATTAACTGGCAAGAGCCTTTTGGTTTGGTAATGGCTGAAGCTCAATCTTGCGGAACACCGGTAATTGGTTTTGATAGGGGCTCTGTTTCTGAACTTATGGTTAATGGAAAAACTGGCTTTATTGTTTCCCCAAAAGAAGGGATTGAAGGGCTAAAAAGAGCTTTAATGAAAATTGATAGAATAAATCCTAAAGATTGTCGGGAACACGTTAAAAAGAATTTTAGTTTAGAAAAAATGCTAGATAACTATGAGAGGGTTTATAAAGAAGTTATAAATAAAAAATGAGAAAAGGCAGAAAAAAAATCGCTATCTTAGGACCCGTTGGCAATGCTATCCCTCCAAAAAAGCAGGGGGCAATCGAATGGATGGTTTATTATTTAACAGAGGGGCTTATTAAAAGAGGATATGAGGTTTTGCTTTTTGGACCAAAAATCAGCCGAACCTCGGCGAAATTAGTACCAGTAGGACCCAAACCAATGGTAGAATACAGGGTCCTTCCTGATTATGAAAGAGCAAGAAAAATGAGGATTGAATTAAGCATGCTCGCTAATATGTTCTACGAAGTTAGAAAGAGAAAAAAAGAAATCGGAATAATATTTAATCATACGGTTAGCGGTGGAATGTTTGCTTCCTGGGAAAAGATATTTAATCTCCCTGTCTTTCATACTTTACACTTACCCCTTTTTAAAGAATTAGCTGATGTTTTTGAAAAATACAATGCTCAACTAATCAGTATTTCAGACAGCCAAAGAAAACCCTTTCCTCATCTTAACTATGCAGCTACAATCTATAATGGAATTGACTTAAGAAGGTTTTCTTTTTCAAGAGAAATCAAAGATTATTTTATTTTTTCTTCAAAAATTTTAGCAGCTAAAAACCCTCTGGATGCAATTCGGGCTACAAAACTTGCTCATGAGAAAATAGTTATTCTCGGAAGAATTAACGATCCAGAGTATTTTGAAACAAAAATAAGACCCTTGCTTGGAAAAAATGTTATCTATTTAGGGGAAGTTAGTCTCTCAAGGGCAAAAGAATTTTACAAAAATGCTAAAGCTCTTTTATTTCCAATAAAATGTCGAGAGTCATTCGGCTTGGTTATGATAGAAGCAATGGCTTGCGGCACCCCTGTTATTGCCTATCCCAAGGGAGCAATTCGGGAAGTTATCAAAGACAAGAAAACAGGATTTATCGTGAAAAATACCAAGGAAATGGTTGAAGCAATTAAAAAAATCGACCAAATAGACCGAAGGGAATGTAGGAAGTTAGTAGAGGAAAAATTTACAATAGAAAAAATGGTGGATAATTATGAGAAAGTTTATCAGAAAATTTTAAAAGAGCGGAAAATTAAATAAAACTCCAGAGGGTAAGCTCTGGAGAAAAAAAACAAGCGCTCAAAAAAGAGCTCTTTTTATTTTATCTTCATTTTATCTTCATTCACTTTTTCCTCGCGAAAAATTAGAGGCAAGTTTTACCTGGCTGTTGGGAAGATAATGTAAAGTCCCTTCAGTATCTTTGATAATTGTTCTTCTTAAATTGAAGTCGGCAATCATTCCCTTTTTCCCGCCAATTTCAACCCCTTCCCCTACTCGATACTGGTCTTCCAAAAGAATAAAAATCCCAGAAAGATAATCCTGGATTAAGCTCCTTGCACCCAAGCCCAAAGCCAAACCAATAACTCCAATGCCGGCCAACAACGGCCCAATATTAATGCCGAGTTCCGGAAGAATTGTTACAATGGCAACTATCCAGATAACGCCTTTCAAAATTGAGAAGGAAACTTTTTCCAGGGTCTCTAATCTTTTCTCTTCCAACTGAACACTCTTGACCTTCCCTGCCCTAAAACCTTTTTGAATGAAATTCCTTAAAAATTTTGAAAGAAAAACTTTCAGTAAACGGATCGCCACGAAAGCCACAAGTAAAATCCCGCCAATCTTTATGCCGTGAGCAAGAACCCACATTAATATTTTTGAAATTAAATTTGAAACAACCATGTTTTTCTATTATATACCATTATTTGGCTTCGATAAAGCGAATGCGGTGGGGGTGGGATTCGAACCCACGAGACGCCGAAACGTCACGGCTTTCCAAGCCGTCCCATTAAACCACTCTGGTACCCCACCTCTATAAATTAAGTAATCTGGCTAAGGCTAAAAATATAATTCCAGCGCCGCCCCAAAAAGGCAAACTTAATAGACTAGAATGACCACCCAAACTTAACTTTCTATATATCCATAATTTTCGTCCTAAAGTTTTCTCGCAAAGCAAGCCCAAAAGAAATTCTGCTATAAAGCCGACAAGAGCACTTAATAAAAAGAAGGTAATTATTCTTGTACCTTCAAAATAAGCCAATGTTATCATCCCAATAAAGGGAGCTGCTGCCATAAATAAATATTCTGACCACCTCCATTCTTTGGTTTTCCGTCCATACCAGTAAGCGAAAATAAACATTAAAACGATGGCTATAACACTATAAAGGTACACGTTATTCATAAAAATTATTTAAAAGTTATTTTACT
>CAYYIZ010000060.1:0-3576 GCA_964472105.1 uncultured Candidatus Saccharibacteria bacterium
TCAATCTTTCTATTATATAGGTTTTTGCTTTTCCTTGGGATTTTATTCTTTCTTTACAAAAAGGGCAAAGAGCTCTTAATAATCGCTGGCTGATTGCCAAATTTAAAGTGGGAGGAATTAAAAACGGCCTTATCCCCATATCAACTAACCTTGGGACAACCCCTAAAACATTGGTGGTGTGCAAAGTGCTGAGCACTAAGTGGCCGGTTAAAGCGGCATGAATTGCCAAATTGGCCGTTTCTTCATCTCGAATCTCACCAACCATAATAATGTCCGGGTCTTGTCTTAAAATCTGACGCAGTCCCCTGGCAAAAGTATAGTCAATTTCCGGCCTAACCTGGGATTGATTAACTCCTTCCATAAAATATTCTACCGGGTCCTCCAAGGTTACGATGTTTACCGTTTCTTTGTTTAAGAGCTTTAAAAGAGCGTACAAGGTGGTCGTTTTGCCGCAACCAGTGGGACCGGTAATCAAAATCATTCCGTAGGGCCTTTTAACCGCTTCTTGGGCAATTTTGAGATTTCGTTCCTGAAGACCCAAATCTTCTAAAGTTTTTAAGCCCTCAACTGGATTTAAAACTCTCATAACCACTTTTTCCCCCAAGGTGGTGGGGAAAGTAGAAACTCGAAAGTCAATTCTTTCTTCTCCAATTTTTGCTGAAAATCTGCCATCTTGGGGAATTCTTGTTTCATCAATTTTTAAATTGCTCAAAATCTTAATCCTGGCAACAATGGCGGCGTGAACTTTTAAGGGTAAAATCAAAGAAGAATGTAAAATTCCGTCAAGCCGGAAGCGAACTTTTAAATTGTCGACGGCTGGCTCAATGTGAATATCAGAGGCCTTGCCCTCAACCGCCTGGCGTAAAATAACCGCTACCATTCTAATAATTGGCGCTTCTTCTATTAATCTGCCAAATTCAGCGGGCTTAATTTCTTCCTTTCGCCCTATTTTTACCTCTTTCTCTAATCTTTTTAAGGCTCTTTTAACTTCGCTTTCGGGAGCTCGATATTTATCAAGCCATTTTTTAAAACTGGAAAGGGTAATCAGATAAATTTTCGGAGAGAGTTTTTGCTGCCTGGCTAAAAATTTCAAAGCTTCTTTGGCTTGGCTGTTTTCCGGATGAACCATTCCCACTTCCAGAACACCTTTCTCTTTTTCAAGAGAGAAAGGAACTATTTTATAAAACTCAACTGACTCCTTGGGAATAATTGACAGAAGCCCCGAAGGCATTTCTTCGGGTAGAGTTTCTCGCAAGGGAATTCCTAAAATCTTGCTTTTTAATTTAAATAAATCTCTCTCGTTAATGAGCTTCTTTTTTAAAATCAACTCCTCTTGGGTTATTCCTGATTTTTCCGCCTCAGTTTTCAACTGAAGCTCCTGCTTTTTATTTATAATCTTTTTTTTAATCAGTTGCTGGATTAAGTCCATGTTAGAAATTGTTAGCGAGATATTAGTAAGAAATGAACGGGTTTTCTCTGCCGACTTCTTCTGGAAAAGATATTTTCTCAAAAGGTAAAAGTTCCTTAAGCTCTTCACTCTGCAAGAAATCAAAATCAATCTTAATCTGCAGAGGTTTCAGGGAAATTTCGGGTAATTTTAATTCTTCGGGTTTCAAAATTACCTCCTTTATTAAAATAATCAAAGCTCCCACAATTACTGCTAAAATTAAATATTTAAGAATTTTATTTTCAGTAGAATCTTCAGCCATATATTTATTATTCTTTATTGCTCCGAATAAACCTTTGTCAATAGAACGAATTCCAGCAGCTCTTCTTCGCTTTCTTGCAAAGAGATGTTTTCAACCTCAACTAACCTGGCAGAACTTTCAACGCTTTGGAGAAAACTCTCAAAGGAAGGCAAAGAGCCCACCAAGGTAATGGTAAAATAGCTTTCTTGAATTTTACCTTTGGTTTCTGTCTCCCCTGTCTTCTTTTTTTCAGAAGGAATACTTACCTGCCCCAATGTTTCAACTATTAATCCGCTTTCGGAAGCTTTAATTTGAAAGAAATTAAGCAAGGACGCCAAAGAAATTTCTTTTGGCAGGGCCGAGTCAATTTTCTCCAACGCTTCCTGCTCCTTTTCTAAATCATCTGAGATTTTTTTAAGATTTGAAAAATAGCTTTTTTTCAGCTCCAAATCAGCTTCCTTTTCTGAAACCTGAGCTTTTAAATCCTTGAACTCAGCGTATTCCGGCAAAATGAAATAAACGCTGAAGGAAAAGGCAAAGAAAAACAAAATTGGAATGACAAAAGTTCGTTTCATTTTATAAATAATTCTTCAGAGAGAACAAAGCTTAGGTTAAACCTAACTTTACCTTCTCTGTCCAAAGAAGTATTAGAAAGGTGCAGGTCTTTCACGTTCTCATTTTCGTTCAAGACAAGAAATTGCTCTCCCAGTACCTGAAAACTATCGGTTTCTCCTTCTAAATTTACCGTATAACTTTCACTGCTTAAATTTAAGGTAAGAAATCTGATTTTTGGATGGCACGAAGCTTTAAGAAAATTAAAGAACCTTGTCGTGCTCTTGTATTTTTCAAGAAGCTCTGAGAAATCTTTGATTTTCTGGGAAACGGCAAAAAGCTCTTTTTCTAAATTTCTTTCTTCCTGGCCGGCCACCTCAATTATTTGGCGGCTGACTTCTTCACCTCTTTCTTCCAAGGAAGAGATTTGCTTTTTCACAAAAAAGAAACCAATAACCGAAACTATTAAAAGAATTATGGAAAACCAATACAAAATATTAAACCAACCGGTAATTTTAGCTTTTGGTTTAGGAATAATTTTTATGGGACTTTCTTTGGGCATATTTGTAAAGAAAGGGGTTCATTATCGGATTATGCTCCGCTTAGAGCCGCTCCCAAAGCAACAGCAAAGGAAGGGCCTAATTTTTGCAATCTTGGTTTTAGAATTGAAGGGAAAGAAACATTTGAGAAGGGGTCGGCTAACCGCACGTTTTTCTTGATTCTGCTTGCCAGATATTCTCTCAGGCCAAAAAGATTAACCGTCCCTCCCGCCAATATAATATCTTCTACTTTTTTACCTTCTGTTTGATAGAAGTCCTGGCAAACTCTTTCAACTTCCGAAGCCAAAGAATTTATAACCGGAATAAGAACTTTTGAAACGTCCTCTCTCCGCGGGTCTAAACCATAAGCTTTTTTAAGCTTTTCAGCTTCTTCAAAACTAACGTTTAAAGCGGAACTCAAAGCTTCTGTTAAACCGGTGCCGGAAATATCAAAACTGTGGCTTACCTGCAATTTTTTCTTTTCCACAATGCTCACCGTGGTGCTCTGCCAGCCAATATCCACCAAGCAAACGGGACTGGTGAATTTTTTTTCTGGAAGCGAGGAACGAATTAAGCCAAAAACTTCCGCCTCCATTCCTTCAACTTCAAGTTGGGACAAAGTAGCCATTCTCTGGTAATTCTCTAAAACCTTGTTGGGAACAGCCACTAACAATATTTTAAGCTTAAGTCCCGGTAAAACCTTTTCTTTTTCAATTATTTGCCAATCAAAGGAAACTTCAGCCAGAGGCAAAGGAACGTGATGAAGGGCCTCAAATTCTACCGCTTTGGGGATTTCT
>CAYYIZ010000061.1:0-3550 GCA_964472105.1 uncultured Candidatus Saccharibacteria bacterium
TTTTTCGGCCGCTTCTTTTATTCTTTGCAGGCTCAAGGTATCTTTTGACAAGTCAATGCCCTGGTCTTTTTTAAATTCATTAACCAGCCAATCGGCTATTTTCTGATCAAAGTCATCTCCGCCTAAGTGGGTATCGCCGCCGGTGGCTTTGACTTCAACCACGTCTCCGCCAACGTCTAAAATGGAAATGTCAAACGTTCCTCCGCCAAAATCGTAAACGACAATCTGATGGTCTTTCTTTTTGGTTAAACCGTAAGCTAAAGCGGCTGCTGTTGGTTCGTTAATAACCCGGCGAACCTTCAGTCCGGCAATCTCACCGGCTATTTTTGTAGCTTTTCTTTGGGAATCGTCAAAATAAGCCGGGCAGGTGATGATTGCTTCTTCTATTTTTTCTCCCAGTTTTTCTTCGGCGTCTTGCTTTAATTTTTGCAAAATCATTGCTGAAATTTCAGCGGGTTGGTACCACCTTTCTTCCATTTTTACTTCTACTCCCCCGTCCTTACCTTCTCTCATTTCATAAGAAAAAAGTTTTTTGTCTTTTTGCACCTCGCTGTCCGAAAACCTCCTGCCAATTAATCTTTTGATGGAAAAAATGGTGTTTTGGGGATTGGTGATTGCCTGCCTTTTAGCCAAAACGCCAACCAACCTCTCTCCATTTTTACTTAAAGCAACTACTGAAGGAGTGGTTCTTGAGCCCTCTTTGTTCTCAACAATCTTGGGCACGCCTGCTTCAACAACTGCCATGGCCGAAAAGGTTGTTCCCAGATCAATTCCTAAAATTTTAGACATAAAATTAATTATCGCTTTATTGCCCTACTGTTCTATTGAAAAAACAACAATGGAACAAAGAAACAATGAAGTATTATTTTGTAACTTTTACTTTGGCGGGCCTGATAACCCTGCCTTTTAATTTATATCCTTTTTGGATTACTTTTAAAATTTCTCCTGATTTTTTATCTTTTGTTTCAACTTCTTCAACCGCCTGGTGAAAATCCGGATTAAATTCTTCTCCCAGAGCTTTTATTTCCTCAATCCCCTGCTCTTTCAAAAAATCACCAAATTGAGCTTCTATTTGCGAAATTCCCTGCGCCCAATCGGAACCTTCCGAATTTTTGGCGATATGCTGTTTTAAATTATCAAAAACTGGCAGGATTTTCAAAATCAACTCGGTTAAAGCATAATTCACGAGCCCCCCAATTCTTTCCATCTCCTGTTTTTTATAGTTTAAAAAATCGGCCCGGGAGCGCTGCCAGCCCGCCAGATATTCGTCTCTCTTTTTTTTGTCTTCTTTGCTCATATTTTTAATCAAGGTTTTCCATCTGATTAATAAAATAATCAATTAAGGAAATGTTCTTTTTGAAGTCCATTCTTTTGGGACCCAAAATGGCGACTGTTCCTTCCGTTCCTTCTGTTCTTTCTTTCTCTTTTAGCAAGGAAAATCTTGAAATGACAACGCTTACCTCTTCTCCCTTGAAAGGATTTTCCTTGCCGATGTAAACTTGCACTTTTCCCGTTTGCCGAGCAAACTGGTTAATGTTTTTTTCAAAATTACCGATTGTTTCTGAAAAATCCCTTAGGCATTGAATGTCTTGAAACTCCGGCTCTTTTATTACTTTTGCCCAACCCTCTTTCCATAAAACTTCCTGAAAGGGAAAATAGGTTAAAACCAAATCAGAGGAGAGCAAGCTTAAAGTTTTGGTGATTTGTTGAGAAAACCATAAAAAATCTTGAACTTTTTTTAATTCGGAAAACAACTGGTTGATTATTCTTGCTTGAGATAATGCTAAATCTCTTTTGTTTTCTATTTCAAAAAGTTTATCAACAAAGAAACGGTAGCCTCTGTCAGTCGGGACTCTTCCCGATGAAATATGGGGATGAGAAAGGTAATTTTGGTTTTCAAGAAGAGCAAATTCAGCCCTGATGGTAGCTGAAGAGAAAGGAAGATGGCGCTCTCTTTTTATAAGCTGTGAGCTAATTGGAGAACACTTGGTGATGTATTCTTGGCAGACCCCTTCAAGAATTTCGGCTTGTCTCTCGGTTAATGTCATATTGCTATTCTAAATCATTTAAGGTTGGCAGTCAATAGCTTTAACTGCTAACTTTTAATCCCCCTCTTAGTTTTCCACTTGACATTGCTTTTTCCCTAAAAAAGATTGTGCTAAAATAGAAAAATATATGCAGATTATCAAAGCGAAAAATTTAACCTGGATTGACATTAAAAACCCGCAAGAAGAAGACGTTCAGTGGCTGAAAGAGAATTTCAAACTTCATCCTTTGGTGCTGAAAGAAATACTTCCTGCAATTGATTATCCCAAAGTAGAAAACTTTGGCAAGTATCTATTTCTCACCCTCTTCTATCCCTACTTTGACAGAGAAACTTTCAGGGTTCTGCCTCTTGAATTAGATATTGTTGTTTCCAAAAACTATATCATTACAATTCACTACAAGAACATTGTCCCTTTGAAAGCCATCTTTGACAGATGCAACCTTTACGAAGAGATAAGGGAGGAATACACCGACGAGGGAGCGGGAGAGCTTTTATACAGAATTATCCGGGGAATACTATCGGCTTGCTTTCCCAAACTCGGCCATATCAAACAAAATATTGATAACATTGAAAAAGCGATATTCGCCAAATCACAGCACGAAACCGTAAGCCAGATTTCCTTAGTAAAAAGAGACATTATCGGATTCCAAAGAATTATTGAAACGTCAAAGTTAGCGCTAAAGGACTTGTCGGAAGAGGTTCCTCAGATTTTTGGACAATATTTTCTCCCTTATTTTCACGACTTAATTGGCTTATATGAGCAAATAAGCAGTATTTTGGCTACTCAATACAAAACCATCTCATCTTTGGACTCAACCAATCAATCGATTTTAACAACCAGGACTAACGAGATTATAAAGCTTTTAACTATTTTTTCGGTTATTGTTTTTCCTCTGTCATTGCTTGCTGGAATATTCGGTATGAACACGGATTATCTCCCTTTTGTTGGCAATTCGGGAGATTTTTGGATAATTGGCGGGATAATGGCCGGGGCAACAACATTAATGCTTATTTTCTTCAAGATTAAGAAATGGCTATGATAAAAAAAAATCAAAACTCAAAGCTCAAAGCTCAGGGCTTTATTCTAATTTTGATAGCTATTTTGGTGCTCGCAGTTTTTTTTAGATTTTGGCAGTTAACGGATATTCCGCCGGGCCTCTACCCGGACGAAGCAATAAATGGAAATCAAGCGATTTCTACTCCCGGAAAAATTTTCTACCCGGAAAACAACGGCCGAGAGGGGTTTTTCATGAATTTAATTTGTTTAAGTTTTTCCCTGTTCGGCATTTCTTTGTGGTCTTTAAAATTTATTCCAGCTCTTATTGGCGTTTTAACTGTTTTGGGAATGTACCTTTTAACAAAAGAGCTGCTTCAAGTTTCAGGTTTAAAGTTTAAGGTTTCAAGAACTATCGCCCTTTTTTCTTCTTTCTTCCTGGCTGTTTCTTTCTGGCACGTCAATTTCTCCAGGATTGCCTTCCGGGCAATTTTAGTTCCTTTTTGTTT
>CAYYIZ010000062.1:0-3492 GCA_964472105.1 uncultured Candidatus Saccharibacteria bacterium
CAATTCCCACACTACCTAAGAATTCGTTTGAATAAAAAACTAAAGCCAACAAAAAAGGAGAGGTAATTTTAGCCGAAGCCATAAAACTAATGCTCAAAGACGGTAAAATAGTTTATGGTTATGAACTTGAGGGAGATTGGCTTGAGTGCGGCAATATCGCTGATTGGATGAAGTCAAACCTTGAGCTTTCGCTGGAGCATCCGAAGTATGGCCCGATATTGAAAGAGTTTTTGAAAAAAATTAAATAATCGCTCGTGCGACTTGCCTCGCGCTTATAATCTATGTTCAAAATAACTAAAGACATTTTAAAAAAGGTTTATTCTCCAAGACCTCCAGAAGTCCACAAATACGACTACGGGCTCTTGCTGGTAATCGGAGGAGGGGAGTTTTATTCCGGTTCCCCCGCCTTGGCCGCAATGGCCGGGTTCAAAAGCGGAGTGGATATGGTCCAGATTTTGGCTCCCCGGAGAGCGGCCGATATTATTGCCTCTTTTTCGCCAAATTTAGCTGCCTTGCCGCTGAAAGGAGACTGGCTGGACGAAGAGGACTTACCAACTCTTTTAACAATGACCGAATCGGCCAATCAGACAGCCCAGGGAAAAATAGCGGTGGTGATTGGCGGAGGGCTTGGGCGGTCAGAGCAGACCCAGAAAACAGTTGTCAGCTATCTCAGCCAGACGGACATTAAAGCGGTAATTGACGCCGATGGTATTCACGCGGTAGCTCCATTGGCTGGAAAATCAGAAGTCTTGAAGGGAAAAAACTTTTTGTTTACTCCCCACGCCCACGAATTCTTTGTTTTAACGGGCAAAAAAGTTGGGGACTTATCTTTTGAAGACAAGGTAAAGCTGGTTGGAGAACAGGCCGAAAGATTGAACTGCACCATCTTACTTAAAGGAAAAAAAGATATAATTTCTGACGGCAAAGAAACGGCTGTAGCTGAGATTGGGTCTCCGTATCTTGCTGTTGGGGGGACAGGGGATACTTTAGCTGGTATTTGCGGAAGTTTGCTGGCTCAGGGAGTGGAACCCTTTTTAGCGGCCGGAGCCGCAGCCTTTATTAACGGCCGAGCGGGCGAGTTGGCTGCCGAGAAATTGGGGCCGAGCCTGACAGCGACCGACCTAATTGAAGCAATTCCCGAAGCAATAAAATTATAAATCATGAATCATGAATTATGAGTCATAAACCAAGCTTATATGATTTAATAATAATTGGTGGAGGGCCCGCTGGCATTACAGCGGGCATTTACGCTGCCAGAAAACGATTAAAAACTTTACTGCTCTCCCGCGATTTTATCGGCCAGGTTGGCAAGACCGGTCGGGTTGACAATTGGCCGGGCGATTTCGGAATCATTGGACAGGATTTGATAAAAAAATTTGAAAAGCATTTAAGGGAATTTGAGCTTGGAATCAAGGAAGGAGAGAAGGTGCGGAGAGTGGAAAAGAATGGGAATAATTTTTTAATTAAAACAGAAAATAAAAAAGAATTTTTAGCAAAATCAATAATTGTCGCCACCGGCAGAGACCCCCGACCCTTGGAAGTTCCCGGCGAAAAAGAATTTATTTCTCGGGGAGTATCGTACTGTTCAATTTGCGACTCCCCCTTTTTTAAGGAAAAAGCAGTGGCTGTAATTGGCGGCGGCAACGCCGGGTTTGAAGCGGCTTTGGATTTGGTAAGATACGCTAAAAGAATTTTTATCTTTGAGAAATTAAACAGGGCGGCAGCCGACGAACTTTTGCAAGAGCTGGTGAAAAAAGAAAAAAAGATTGAAATTCAGTTGAATAAAGAAATCAAAAAAATTGAAGGAAGAGAAAAAGTTCAAGCCGTAGTCTATCAAGATTTAAAAACCGGTAAAACTTTTCAAGTGCCGATTGACGGAGTTTTTGTTCAGATTGGTTCTGTTCCAGCCACCGGTTTCTTAAAAGGGCTGGTAGAGTTTAACAGGACAGATGAAATAAAAGTTGATTTTCAGACTTGCGAGAGCTCAACCGAAGGCATATTTGCCGCTGGTGACGTTAATGACGGCCGGTGGAAGCAAATAATCATTGCGGCTGGCGAGGGCTGTCGAGCAGCTTTGGCTGTTTATGAGTATCTGCAGAAGTTAAAGTAATTTTATAATCTTATAATTTTATGGCGAAAATTAAATCCATTAAAGCCAGGGAAATTCTGGACTCAAAAGGCGAGCCGACGCTTGAAGCGGAGGTTGAGACGGAACAGGGATTTTTCAGGGCTCAAGCGCCATCGGGAGTTTCTCGGGGAAAATATGAGGCAGTTGAACTGAGAGACGGAGGAAAAAGATTTTTTGGCAAAGGGGTTTTAAAGGCAGTGGCAAATATTGAAAAGATTATCGCCCCCAAGCTTAAAGGAGAAGATCCTCGGAAACAAGAAAGAATTGACCAAATTCTGGTTGAGCTTGATGGAACAAAGAACAAGGCGAAGCTGGGAGCCAACAGCATACTGGGGGTATCCGTGGCATGTTTGAGAGCCGGAGCCGCTGCTGAAAATTTAGCTTTGTGGAAATGGATTTCAAAAATTGCCCAAAGGACTCCGACTCTGCCCGCTCCTTGTATTTTAACTATGGAGGGGGGGCTTCATGGCAGAGGCGACCTGGATATTCAAGAGTTTATGGTGCTTTCTCAAGAAGATTCTTTCTCTGAACAGCTTCGGAGCGGAACTGAGATTTATCATAGTTTGGGTTTAATTTTGAGTAAAAGGTACGGCAAGTCAGCTGTCAATGTGGGAATTGAGGGCGGCTTCACTCCACCCCTGCGAAAGACCCAAGAATCATTAGATTTAGTTATGGAGGCGGTAGATAAGGCGGGCTATCAGGGTAAAGTGAAAATCATTCTTGATATTGCCGCTTCTTCTTTCTTCCGCAATGGAGAATATCATTTTGAAGAGAAAATATTAAGCAAAGAAGAACTTTTAAATTTTTATTCAGGAATCTTGGAAAAATATCCAATTTTAGCAATTGAAGATCCTTTTGCCGAAGAAGATTGGCAGGGATTTCAAGAGACTACCAAGAGATTTGGCAAAGAAATTACCATTATTGGAGACGACCTTTTAACAACCAATGTTCAAAGAATAAAAGAGGCAGTAGATGAAAGGGCCTGCAACGGATTAATTTTAAAACCTAATCAAATTGGAACAGTTTCTGAAACGATAACTGCCGCCAAATACGCTGTCAAAAACGGCTGGAAAGTTTTTGTTAAACATCGGGGCGGGGAAACCTGCGATGATTTTATTGCCGACCTTTCGGTGGGATTGGCTGCCGGCTGGCTCATGGCCGGAGCGCCCTCTCGTGGAGAGAGGGTGGCAAAATATAACAGGTTGCTGAGGATTGAGGAAGAAATAACAAATAACTTAAGTTATGTACAAATTAGTTCTTTTGCGGCACGGGGAAAGCATTTGGAATAAAGAGAACCGTTTTACCGGCTGGACCGACGTTGGTTTAACCGAAAAGGGCGTTAGAGAAGCGGTTGAAGCGGGTAA
>CAYYIZ010000063.1:0-3471 GCA_964472105.1 uncultured Candidatus Saccharibacteria bacterium
CAAGAAACAGAAGAAATCTCACAACACAAATCTGCCCTCTCGGTAAAAACCCAACCCACCCTGGAAGAAATAGACTAAAGAGTAAACGAGATTTCAATAAAAGTTGAAATAGTTGCAGTTCAAACCGAGTATCTCCGATTAAGCGCAACCTTGGCCCAGGTAAAAGGAGCCAGCATAATAACGAAAGCGTCCGAAGAAAAACCGGAAGCACCTGAAGAAAAAACCCAGCTCACCCTGGAAGAAATAGCTGAAAAGGTAGGTGAAATCTCAGAGAAAGTTGAAATAGTTTCAGCCCAGCTCGCCCAACTTATTTCGGGATAAACTTGAAATAAAAATCGCCCGTCGCCGGGCTTTTTGTTTAGATTCCTCCGGGTCGTGGACGACATTAGAACCTGTTTTTGTGGTTAGATGGGTATTTTTTATACCAAGTCTGGTCCAAACCCTATCTTGTTGGACATTATACGCCTATGCGATATTTCCCTCAATTTCAAGCTTGGTTTTAGTTATTTTTTTTCTTCTGTCCGAGCCCTTGACAAGATTTTATAATCTGCTAATATTATAGTAGAATACATATGAAAAACACCTCTACGGGTTCCGTCCCTTAGCGGTGTTTTTCTTTATACTCTAGTTTTTTCCTTAAATTAACCATAAAGACTATTTTTTCCTTAGCTGTCTTTTTTAATAAAATCGAGCAAGTTTTAACATATGGGCTGATAACACATCCGAGTTTATCGTTTTTGTATAAGTATTTAACTTTAGATTTGCTAATGATTCAACTCTTGCTGGCTGTGATGACTGGCGACTGCCAAATATCCAAGAACTTCTGAATATAATTAAAAAAGACCCTCTGTCTCCCCTTCCCGGAAATACTAACCTTATCACTGCTAACTATTGGTCTTCTACTTGCGGGGAAAATGGTTATTGCTGGAATATGGATAAAACTTACGGTTGGGGAAAAACTTCAACTAGTTCCAAAGAAACCTCATTCTCTGTCCAGATTGTCCGAAACAATTTTTAATAAAAAACTAGAGGACTGTCTTCTGCCATCTAATTGACAAATTTGGGGAGAGTGGTAAATTACAAGCAGTTGGAATTAGGGATAATTTCTTAATTCTGTTTTAAAAAAATGATGCAAAGGGAGGATGAAAGCGATGAAAAAAAGAAAGATAGAAATTAAGATAGGATTAGCAATTGTTTGGGCAGTATGTTTTCTTTTTGGGATGGGCTATCGGAACTTAATAGGTGTGGGAATTTGGCCAATGACTTTGACGTTAGTAGGTATTGGGATATTCGCCTCTGTGATTTTCCTAAAGAAAGAAACGATGAAGGAAAGCCGGGGAATCATTTGGCTAGGGTGTGTAGCTTTCTGTACTGTCGTATTTATCGCGACTGGAATTGGGGCCTGTTTTGCTGCCTCGTATAAGATAGGTCAAATTCAAGTAAGTGCAGAGAATGCGATGGAGGAATATGGAGAAAGCCAAGGAAAAAGTTATATTAGGAATACCAAAGGGGTAATCAGGACTGATGATGCTTATGTTCGTTTCGGAATTTGGAAAACAGAAGAGGGAGAGTTTGCTCTATTATTAGTTGAAATAACAGAAGAAGATATTATAGGTCCCGTTAGGGAAGTTCCTCTCCCAATCTCAAAAAAAGAGCTTTCTGGTACAGCCAGAGAAAAAGCAGGAAAACCCACCCAGGGGTCCACCATCGCATCATATGGTGGGCCCGATTTATTTTCCATAAAAAAACAGAGACCGGGTCTCTAAAAATCTGTTAGAGAGCGGGTCTCTGAAAATTTATTGTTGACAAATTGTTTGGAGTTGCTATAATTAAAGTAGTTATCTGTTCTTTGAAATTTTAGCGGGGTTATTACCTCCGCCCCGTATCTGTGTGATGGGGGACGGGAGCATTGGCAACAAAATTAGAAATAGGTATCCCATGTGCTGTTCCGCAAAGGACTATCTTTCTCCAATGAAGCCAATGCTCCCCCATAAAGAAATAGGACGTCAAACCAATTGATTTCCTATTTTTTAATTTAATTTTTAAAAACAGAGGACGGGCCTCTGTAAATTTTGAAGTAAAAAAAGTTGGGGGTCCCCGGAAAAACAAGGGACCCCCCAGGTCTCGGCGTACCTTTGTCAAGCTCTCTCTACGAACTCCACGAAAACTGGAAAATACATTGCCTCTCTACTGCCATTTATTCACCCCTTTTCTTATATAATTTGTTAATTTTATCTACTTGTCTATTTAAATTTTAACAAAAATCAAAAAGTTTTTCAAATAAACAATAAAAAATACAGGGAACTGTTCTCTGCCATTTTAGTTGACAAACTCTTTTGGTTTGATATAATAAAATTGTTCTTTGAAATATCTGTGGAGGGTCACCTCCACCTCGTGTCTGTGTGTTGGGAGCATTGGCAACAAAATTAGAAATGGGCATCCCCTGTACTATTCCGAAAAAAATTATCTTTCTCCAATGAAGCTAATGCTCCCACCCTATAAAAAAGATAGGAAGTCAGTCAATCTGGTTTCCTATTTTTTATTTAAAAAAACAGAGAATTGGTCTCTTGTTGACAAGTTTGTTTTAATATTCTATAATACAGGCGGCTATTTTGAAAAAAATCTAATGTTGAAAGGAGCAGAAAGTGGAAAAACCTAAGATTCTAATTGTAAAGGCCGAGGAGAAAATAACCGAGGTTTGGATAGCATGGCTTGACGACAAAGTTAAGGTAATCTCGGCTAAAACCCTGGCAGAAGGAGAAAGGCTGTTCAAGGAAAATTCCGATGATATTGAGCTTGTCCTAGTGGATTGTTGTGTCCCTGATGATACTGGCGATGAGCCGAATTCCATGGGGCTCGTAGAGAAAATCAGGCAAGATGGCTTCAAGGGACCGATAATCGCCGAGTCAAGTAACCCAGAGAATTACAAAAGTCTCCGTGATGCGGGAGCGGATCGCACAGCTTCTGTATTTCCTCCGAGGGAAGTCCCAGAGTTAATACTTGAGCTCCTTGGTTTAAAATAATTGAAACAAAAAGTGCAGAGGTTCAACCCCTTTGCACTTTTTTCTTTCTGGCTTTAACCAAGACAATAAAAAACAGAGGACGGGCCTCTGTAAATTTTGAAGTAAAAAAAGTTGGGGGTCCCCGGAAAAACAAGGGACCCCTTTTTACTACGCTTATCCTTGACTTACTTTCACCCGGCTAATCTTCTTTACTCATTTTACTCAAAACTATGGCATCCAACCCACATAGGCAACCACCTCCTTTTCTAAAAATATAAAAATGTAAATAATGCTATTTTCATTCTACTCTGAAAGAAATTTTTTGTCAAGTGGAAAATTGTGAATAACTTTTATAATTAAATGCCGGAGAAGGAGCGGATTTGGGGAGCGGGAAGAATAAAGAGTTGTCCGATTTCGTCCGTTTGTTCAGTCAAGATTATTTTTGCCAAGCCGACAAATTGAGCTTCCA
>CAYYIZ010000064.1:0-3419 GCA_964472105.1 uncultured Candidatus Saccharibacteria bacterium
AGATGGCTCGTGGTGGCGGTTGAGGTTGAGGTCTGGATGGTTAACGAAGCGTCAACCACTTCCCAGACAGAGGCTGAGTTGCCGAGCAGGTTTAAACCGCCGGTTGAGGTTAAGGTGCTGATACTGGTTGAAGAAACGGCAGCCGTCAGATAGTCTGCGGCATCGTAGCGGACAGTGAATTGGGGGGTTGAGGTGGCAGTGGAGGTTGAGGTCAGGGTGAGGGCTCCCTGGTTGGCCAGTTCAAACACAGTGTTGCCCGAGTCCTGGAAGCGGACGATCGGGCCGGTGCCTCTCTGGTTGACTAACAAAGCGGGTGAAGTGCTGGTGGCGATAAACTCACCGGCTCCGCTGTAGACCTGGGCCCCGCCTACGGTGATGCTGCCCGCTACCAAAAGGTTGCCCTGGGTGAGCATATTGCCGAAGATAGTTAAGGCGCCTCCGGCCGTTATGCTGCCGGTGGTCCATAAGCTGCCGTCCGTTCCAATCGTTAGATAGTTGGTGCTGTCACCCACGGTGAGGGTGCTGGCGAAGGTGGTTGGTGAAAGAAAGTTGGCAGTGGCGTGGACGGTCAATCGGTCGGAAGCGTCGGAACCCAAGGAGGTTGATTCGCCGACACCTAAGTTGGCGATGCCGACCGGACCTGAAACGACTAACGAGGAGAAGGTTCCGGCTCCGCCTACCTGCAGGCCCTGGGAACCGATGTAGACGGGGGCGGTGGTTACTTGGGTATTGGGTGCATGGGTTTGCAGTTTGGTGGTTAATGTTTGCAGGGTTTTGATGTCTTTTTCCCAGGTCTGGATTTGGGCTATCTGTGATTGGATCTTAATTAGTTCTTTGTCATCAATCTTGGTAATTTCTCTGGTGATCTCTTTGACGGGCTGGACTTGGGTGATTCGCTCTATTTGCCTGATGATTTCTCCAGTGGGGATTCCTTTTTCTTCAAGCCCTCTGATTTCTTGGATAATTTCTTCTAATCTTCCTATTCCTTCTCCTCCTAATTCTTTTTGTTCTTCTTGGAACTTTATTAATTTTTCCATTATCTCATCTCTAGTGACAAGCCCTCCTTTCTCTCCTTTGAAAAAGCCAACAATCTTTTGAGGGACTTCTTTGAGAGCGCTAAGAAATGATTTTGAAATATCTTTGGTAAATTTTTTAATAATTTTTATGTCTTGAGAAATATATCGGCCAAGCTGGTCTTTGACATCCTTGATGGAAGCGGTGCCCGCTGAAAAATTGCCTCCAAGGGCAACAATACCTTCCCCAATATTGGCGGTGATGTCTTTTGCTTGTTCCACGACAAAGGTACGAACTGGTTCAAGATAAGGATAGGCAAAAGTAGTTCCTACGCTTACCAAAACAAAAAGCAGCGCCAAGATAAAGGCGACAGCCCGAGGCCTTAACGCTGGCCGAAAAGAAAGCGTGGGAGTAGGGGGAGTAGGGGGAGTGAATGTTGGAGCCGGTTCAACGGGTTCTTTCTGAATTTCTATTTCTTTCTGTGTTTCTGCCCCCTTTTCTATTTCTACAATTGCAGGTTTTTGCTCTTGATAGGTCGTAATTTTTTTCCGATTAGCAATCTGACTTTTATACTTTGTCATTCTTTCCAAATACTCATCTATCCATTCTTTCTTGGTTACCCAGTTCCTGCCAATCTTCACCGCTTTCAATTTTCCCTGCCTTACCCTCAAATTCAAATACTCCGGAGAATATCCAGAATATTCTGCCGCTTCCCGCAAAGGTATAAAGTTGTTATTTAGCTCTTGTTTCATTGTGGACAAAACGGCTTGACAAAGCTCTTTAATTGATTAAAATTACCAGAGAGAGCCCAATATAAAACCGCTAACAATCTTTGGACGGATTCGGCGATTTTACTGGGTTCTCTTTTTTATTGGGTTGAATTTTACATCCCAAAAGATTATCTTATTATCTTTCCTTTAAAAACCCCTGTCAAGACCTAAGCTGTGGATAACTATTTGCTATCAAATAGCTATTTTTTGCCGTTAAATTAGTCATTTTAGCTTCTCGCATACCCTATTTGATAGCTCATATATCTTATTGTTAAATAGCAAAAATCCTCTGGGAAATAACCTCCCCAGAGGATTTATAGAATCTTGAAGAATTTACGATTTTAAGTGGTTGAACTTCTTAAAATTTGGAGAAATTCCTTCTCGTTGATAATTTTAACCCCTAATTTTTTGGCTTTTTCCATCTTTGAACCAGGGCTTTCTCCGAGCAGCAGAAAGTCGGTTTCTTTGGAAACCGATTCGGAAGTATCTCCTCCTAAATTTCTAATCTTTTCTTTCGCTTCTTCTCTGGTTAAGGTTTTTAAACTGCCGGTTAAAACAAACGTTTTGCCGCTCAACTTCGTTGAGCGAGCCTCGCCCCTTCGGGGCGGGCCTTTTATCTTAACTCCAACTTTCTCTAATCTCTCCAATAAACGGAGGTTTCTTTTTTGCTGGAACCAATCATAAATGGATGAAGAAACTTCCGGTCCAACGTCTTTCACTTCTTGAAGTTCCTCAATGCCCACCATCTTGAGCTTCTCAATGTCTTTGAAATGTTCGGCTAAGTCCTGGGCGGTTTCTACTCCTACGTTTCTTATTCCCAAAGCATAAATAAATCTAGGCAAGGTAATTTCTTTCTTTTTCTTGATGGCTTTGATTAAATTGTCGGCTGCCTTTTTAGCAAACCTTTCCAAAGGAACCAAGTCGCCTTCTTTCAGTTCAAAAATGTCTGCCGGGTCAGAAATTAAACTTTCTTTAATTAATTGGTCAATAATTTTGGGGCCCAATCCTTCAATATCAAAAGCTCCCCTACTGGCAAAATGATGGAGATAACGTTTCTGGCGGGCAAGGCACTTTAAACTGGGGCATCTCCAAATTACCTCCCCTATCGGTTTAATGAGTGACGAACCGCAAACCGGACAGGTTTTTGGCATTTTAAACTCTTTTTCTGAACCTGTCCTTAATTCTTTAACAACCTTGACTATATCCGGAATAACATCCCCTGCCCTGCCAACAATCACCGTGTCGCCGATTTTTACTCCCAATCTTTTTATTTCATCCTCATTGTGCAATGTCGCCCTGGTAATGGTGACTCCCCCAACCTCAACCGGTTTCAAATGAGCTACCGGGGTCAGGGCTCCGGTTCTGCCAATCTGAATTTTAATGTCCTGAATAACGGTTGTTGCTTGAGCGGGAGAGAATTTAAAAGCTCTGGCTCCCCGGGGACTTTTGCCAATTATTCCTAATTTTTGAAAAAGCGAATTGTCGTCTACGTTTATCACTACCCCGTCAATCTGAAAGGGTAATTTTTCTCTCTTTTGGCTCACTTCCTGCCAAAAATTTACAATTCCTTTTAGGCTCTGGCAGATTTTCGCCGGGTCTGTTTTAAATCCAAGACAGGGTAATATTTTTTGATGT
>CAYYIZ010000065.1:0-3259 GCA_964472105.1 uncultured Candidatus Saccharibacteria bacterium
CTTGATGAACCCCAAGGTCTGGCAGGCATCGGGTCACCTGACAGCTGGTTTTGCTGATGAGTTGGTTGAGTGTAAGAATTGTCATAAAAGATTCAAATTAGATGAAATCCAAAATCCAAAATCCAAAATCCAAAAATGCCCGGAGTGTGGCGGTAAAATCACCAAGCCAAAAAAGTTTAATTTAATGATGAAAACGTTTGCCGGAGCAGTTGAAAGCGAAGCAACCGCCACTTATTTAAGAGCCGAAACCTGTCAGGGAATATTTGTTAATTTTTCAAATATCTTGAATTCAATGCGGCTCAAAATACCCTTTGGCGTGATTCAGATTGGCAAGGCCTTCCGAAACGAAGTTAATCCTAAAAACTTTATTTTCAGAACCAGAGAGTTTGAGCAGATGGAGATGGAATGGTTCTGTGAGCCCAAAGAAGCCGCTCAATTTTTTGATTTTTGGAAAGAACAGAGAATAAAATGGTACGAAGATTTGGGCATAAAAAAAGAAAATTTAAGGGCTGTAGAAATACCGGAGGGGAAGAGAGCGCACTACGCTAAAAAGCAAATAGACATTGAATACCATTTTCCATTTGGCTGGAAAGAAATTGAAGGAGTCCACAACCGGGGGGATTATGATTTATCAAATCACTCAAAGCATTCTGAAGAAGATTTGAAATATCTTGATGAGAAATCAGGCCAGAAATATTTCCCCCATATTATTGAAACTTCGGTGGGGGCAGAAAGAGCTCTCTTTGCTTTTTTCTGCGATGCCTATCAGGAAATAAAAGGCGGCAGAACAAAAACAACAAAAGCAGTAAAGGAAGTTGAAATTTTATTAAAACTTCACAAATCTTTAGCTCCAATAAAAGTTGCTGTTTTACCTCTGGTTCGCAACAAGCCAGAACTTGTTAAAAAAGCCAAAGAAGTTTATCAATTATTGAGGCCCTATTTCACCTCTCAATACGATGAACTTGGCTCAATTGGCCGAAGATATCGCCGTCAAGACGAGACCGCTACCGCTTTCTGTTTAACGATTGATTTCGAGAGCTTAGAAAAAGATGATTTAACTATCCGTGAGCGCGATACAATGGCTCAAGAAAGAGTAAAAATAGAGGATTTAATCAATGTTTTAAGGGAAAAACTAAAGAATTAACACGTTTATTTGAAAATAAAGATAGTATCGGAACAGTGAAGTCGTGAATTAAACTTAACAATGTCCAAAATATAAAGGCAGGACTTCCCGAATAGGAAGTCCTTTTAGTTTTCCCCAGTTTTTTCCTTGACAAGCAATCTTGGTATGAGAAAATAGACTAATCTTCCGTATCCTGACTATCCGTATCCGATTTCAATGTCTGTATCCGATTCCAGCGTTAATATCCGATTAAGAATACATCATATCCTTAAAAAGAAATATAGTTAATTAGCGATAAAAAAAAGAAGACCCGCGAAAAATCGGCTTCTCAATTGGGTAAAAATTTGAAGGGATTTTTCTTTATCCTTACTTTTTAAGGTAAGGATGCGAGCCTTCTAAGTTAGATTATAATCATTCAAAAACATCTGTCAACCCCGCTTATTTCCAAAGGAAAGAGAATATGAACAACAACGCCACCAACAACGACAACAATAATTCAGAATATATTTCCTTACGGGAAGCTGCCAAATACTGCCCCTATTCGCAGGACTATTTAAAGTTGCGCGCTCGCCAGGGAAAACTTAAAGCAACTAAGGTTGGTAGGAATTGGCTGACCAAAAAAGAATGGATTGATGAATATCTGGAGGGAGTTAACAACTATAAAAATCAGATAAAGAATGGAGAGGGAAAGAAAGAATTAAAACAAGTAGAGGAGATAGAAAAGATAGAGAAAATAGAAAAAGAAATAATCAGACCAACACCCACATTTACCCCAACGCCATCTCTTCCATCTTTCTTGTCAATGTCAAGAGTTCGTCTCATGGTCGCTGTTTTAATATTGGGTTTTGTTTTAGGTACGGTCGGAGTTATTTATGGCTACCCTTCTTTCAAGGGAGTCACAACTAACATTAGAGAGTTTGGCTCCAAGTTGGAAAAAAGCATTGTTGAGGTTGGCGACGATATTCCAGGAAGTATAAGCAGGGGAGTCGCCTCTATTAAAGATTTCCCAACCAGTATTATAAATCAGCTTTCCCGATATATTTCCCAAGATGCAAGAGCGATTAAAAAGGGATTTAAAATATTGGGCCAAAAAATCAAACAGATTCCCTCAAAAATAGTTAGCATATTTAAAGGAAAAGAAGAGAAAGCAGAAATTCCAGAAGAAATTCTGACAATAGAAGAACTAGTTAGAGAAATTAGAGAAAATTTTGCTACCAGAGGACAATCAGAACAAATCCAGCGAACTTTAGAAGGGCTTGAAGAAAAAGGAATTCCCACCCGGGAAATTGTAAAAGAAATAGAGCGAATCACCCAAATCCAGCCAATCAAGGAAATCACCAGAGAAATCACCAAGATTGACGACCAAGAACTCATCAACCTCCAATCCCAAGTAGCCCAAATCCAGACCTGGGAATCAGACATCAAGACCCTGCAAACCTTAACCTTAAAACTGCAAACCCATGCACCCAACACCCAGGTCACCACCGCCCCCGTTTACATCGGTTCCCAGGGCCTGCAGGTAGGCGGAGCCGGAACCTTCTCCTCGTTAGTCGTTTCAGGTCCGGTCGGCATCGCCAACTTAGGTGTCGGCGAATCAACCTCCTTGGGTTCCGACGCTTCCGACCGATTGACCGTCCACGCCACTGCCAACTTTCTTTCACCAACCACCTTCTCAAGCACCCTCACCGTAGGTGACAGCACCAACTATCTGAGAGTAAGCTCAAACGGAGACCTGACCACCACCGGCAACGTGAGCATCGGCGGAGACCTGACGGTCTCTGGAGCACAAACCTATTCCGGAGCCGTCTCTCTGACCGCTTCAAGCGCTGCCCCGGCTTTCCAGGTCAATCAACAAGGATCAGGTCCGATTGTCCGTTTTCAGGACTCGGGCAACACTGTGTTTGAACTGGCCAACCAGGGAGCCCTCACTCTAACGTCAACCTCCACTCCCCAGTTAACGATAAGATACGATGCTTTAAACTATCTAACCACCGCTGTTTCCTCAACTACCAACGCCTCCACCTTAACCTCAACCGGTGCCCTCAACCTGACTGCCAATTCATCCTCTATCTGGGAAGCAATTGACGCTTCGTTAACCATCCAGACCTCAACCTCAACCGCCACCACGAGCCATCT
>CAYYIZ010000066.1:0-3188 GCA_964472105.1 uncultured Candidatus Saccharibacteria bacterium
GCAAAACCTGCTTTCCGCGGCTACGAAGGTTTTCCGGCCGTTTTATGTACTTCAATTAATCAGGTAATTGTTCATGAGGTGCCCTCCGATTACAGACTAAAACAAGGTGATATTTTATCTTTGGACATAGGTATAAAATACAAGGGATTTTTCCTTGATATGGCGATAACAGTTCCTGTCAGAGACCCGGTCTCTGACGATTTTGACCCTGAAATTTTACGGCTTATAAAAATAACCAAAAAAGTTTTAAAATTAGCTGTCAAAAAAGTAAGGCCGGGCAACACCTTGGGAGATATTGGCAACACTATCCAAAGATATGTTGAATCTCAAGGATTTAGTGTTGTCAGGGATCTTTGCGGCCACGGTATTGGCAAAGAACTTCATCAAGAACCTCAAATTTTAAATTACGGCCAGCGGCACAAAGGAGAGAGAATAAAAGATGGTATGACTCTTTGTCTTGAACCAATGGTTACGAAAGGGGACTGGCAGATTAAAAAAACCCCTGATGGCTTCGGCTGGCAAACAAAAGACAACTCACTTTCAGCCCATTTTGAGCACACCGTCGTCGTCACCAAAGACGGCTGTGACGTTTTGACAAAAATATAATAAGGTGGTATAATCTTGATAGTTCTAAAAATTGAGAATATTGAAAGGAGGCGAGATAAGGAATGATAAAGACTCTTTGGACTTTTGTTGAGTGCCTTTATCCATTCCCATTGGGGAGGGATATAAAACCAAAAGGAGATTTGGCTGAAGCAGATGTGATTTTTGCTCAGTCATTTGGATTCAGAAGGAAAAATTCGAAGATAATACCTGGATTAAGTAATGAGATTATGGGGAAGGAATTGGTCTGGAAGCAATATCTTAAATCCGACCTCCCGATGATTCTTCAGTTCGAGGTCGCAAATACTCTTCCTGAGAAACTAAAAGATTTATGGGTGATTAGAGGGCACAGAGAAGAGGGGAAATACCTGGATAGTAAAGAAGTTGCCGAGCAAACCGTTGAAATAATGGAGAAGTATGGCTGGAATACCATTATTCTATACGCTCACACATGGCACATGTGGCGGAAAATAAAGATTTTCAAGAAAATGGGAATTGAGGTGATTATTCCGTCTGATCTTAAGCTTATTCCTTTTGACAAAAAATCAGAGCAGTGGTGGACAAGGAACTTGTTTTTCTGGACTATTCGAGAAATTCCAACCCGCTTAATTTACAAAACAAGGGGTTGGATTTAGAAAAGGGTGCTTCACTCATTTTTGAGAAGAAGTACCCTTTTTGTTTTGTTTTTAGATTTACTTTGGTATAATAAAGAAATAATTTAACCATGCATTTATCTGTTATTATTCCTGCTTATAATGAAGAAAAGCGGCTGCCAAAAACCTTGAGAGAGATTGATAAATATTTATCTCGCCAATCTTACGATTCAGAAATTGTGGTGGTCAGTGATGGTTCAAAAGACAGAACAGGGGAAGTAGTCAAAGAGATGATGAGAGAGATTGAAAATTTGCGACTAATTGCCAATAAAGAAAATCACGGTAAAGGATATGCTGTCCGGCAGGGAATGTTAGAAGGAAAAGGGGATTACCGGTTATTTACCGATGCCGACAATTCAACTTCAATTGACCAGGTTGAGAAAATGTGGCCCTATTTTGAAAAAGGATATGACGTGGTCATTGGTTCAAGAGACATCAAAGGAGCAGTTCTTGACCCACCTCAACCTCGGTCGCGTAGATTAGTTGGTGATGTTTTTCGCTTTTTCTCTCATATAATTTGCGGCACTTGGGGAATTTTAGATACCCAATGCGGCTTTAAAGGATTGACCAAGAAAGCAGTTTTAGATATTTTTCCAAGAACTAAAATTGACGGCTTCAGCTTTGACCCGGAAGTTTTAGTGATTGCTAAAAAATTGGGCTACAAAATTAAAGAAATTCCCATTCTTTGGAAAAATGATATAGAAAGTAAAGTAAAATTCAAAAATATGGTTAAAATGGGAATCGGTTTACTCAAAATAAGATGGAATCTTTTGAACAAAGATTATGGAAGAAAATAAAAAACAAAAATTTCCATCGGAGCTGCGATTTGACATAGTCAGCAAAGACTGGGTGGTTATCGCTACCGGAAGGGCTCGCCGTCCCGAGGCCTTTAGAAAGGAAACAAAAGAGGTAGTGAAGGAATCCCAAAAGGATTGCCCTTTCTGTCAGATAGAGACCCAGAAAAAACCAACTTTGATTTTTAGCAAAGGCAAAAAAAAAGATTTAGAAAAAGGAATTCCCAAGGATTGGACCACTATTGTTATTCCCAATAAATTTCCAGCGGTCTCTGTGGGGAAAAGTTTAAAAGAGAGAGCAGAAGGTCCTTATCAGATTATGGACGGAGTGGGCTTTCACGAGGTGGTGGTAACGCGAGACCATGTTAAGGATATGTCTCAGTTCTCGGACAAAGAAATAAAAGAAGTAATCGACGTTTATCAGGAGAGATACTTGGAATTAATGAATGAAGAGTTTGTTAACTATATTTCTATTTTTCATAACCATGGCGAAGAAGCCGGAGCTTCGCTCCGTCACCCTCATTCTCAGATAATGGCAATTCCGGTTACCGACCCGGATATTCAAAATAGTTTAGCCGCTTCCCGACGTTATTGGGACTATCATCAAAAATGTATTCACTGCGAGATGATTAAGTGGGACAAGGAAACGGGCACCAGGATTGTTTTTGAAAACGACGATTTTTTGGCTCTGTGTCCCTTTGCTTCAAGGATGGCCTTTCAAGTGAGAATTTATCCCAAAGCTCATTTAAGCTATTTTGAGAGAGTAAATGAGGAACAAAAATTGGCGCTTTCCGAAGTTTTTAGAGCAACCTTATCAAAGCTAAGAAAAGCCCTGACTGAACCGTCCTATAATTTCTTTTTAAGGACTTCTCCTTGTGACGGCAAAGACCATTCTCATTACCATTGGCATTTTGAGATTTTGCCCCGAACCTCCATCCAGGCTGGATTTGAGTTTGGAGCCGGAATTGAAATTTCCACAATTGAGCCGGAGAAGGCTGCGGAGTATTTACGGAAGCAATAATCGCTCGGCAAAGCTTAGGCGCTCGGGCAACTTACCTCAGGGAGCCCGCCGTCAGCTGGGAATGGTAATAAAAGTTTTGAGCCAGCTGCGGCTTCTCTCACCAAGCCACACATACCT
>CAYYIZ010000067.1:0-2877 GCA_964472105.1 uncultured Candidatus Saccharibacteria bacterium
CTGGTATATATTTCCGGATTTCTGCCAAGCCTCAGTAAATTCTTCCGGGTTTGTTTCATCTTTATGAGAAACCTCTTGGAATTTTTTTCTATAATTGGCTCGCAGAAAATGAAAATCAATAACGTCAATCGGTCTATTTTTTAGCTCACCCACCCAAAAGCTTTTAAACTCTTCAAACCAGCCAAGCAGTAAGTTTGAGTAAATTAACTTCTGATAAATGCCTAACTTGCAAAGTCCGGCCAAGAAGTACATTTTCAGAAAAGAAATAATTCTAGCGCTTATTCTTGCCTTATATTCTTTTCTGGTGGAAGAACCCTCCTTAAATTTGTGGATTCTGCTCAATTCTAAATCTTGCTCTCGGAACTTTTCTTCTATATTTAAGCAAACCTTATCAAATTTGTTGCAATTTACGATTTCCATACGTTTCTTATTTCAACAGCATAAACTTCATTTTGTAAAAATTGATTTTAGTTAATAAGCTTACTTTCTTGGTTCTTGATTTTCCCTTTTTTATATCACCATAAATTCTTTCAGCAAATTGGTAATATCTTTGAGCGGCTTCTTCAACGGAAAATCCGGGAATTTGCGATTGATAATACCGGTAATTTCGGGCAACTTTCTCAATTTTTGAAAGAATATCTTCTTTACCGCCAAATAATTCTCCTCCTTTTTCAACTAATTCGGGATTTCCTCCATCGTTCAGGGCAACCGCCGGCAAAGAACAAGATAATGCTTCAATTAAGGAATTAGAACAAGCATCTTTTTCGGAAGCTGTTATGAAAATATCGTGTTGTTTTAAAATTTCAGCTATCTCTCTTGATGAAACTGGTCCGACATATTTTATATTTTTAAATTCTATGGGAGAATTGCCAACAAAAGTCATCTGGTATTTTGAAAAATCTAAATTATTATCTAAGTGCTGATAAATCTCAAATCCCTTTTTCCAATTTGCTGAAAAGCTGGTAGCAATTAACTTTACTTTCTCTTCCCTAAAGGCCTGCTTGTCTTCTTGATTGAAAATAGTTTTATCAACCGCGTTGTAAATCACTTGATGGGGTATTTTTTTATCAAAGCCGAGCTTGATTGCTTCGTTAAGCGCCCATTTTGATTGAAAAATTACTCCCTCCGAAATGCTATTGGTTATTTTGGCAAGAGCTCTATCATATTTTTTCCAACTTCTGCCGCGGTGATAATGGAAAATAGGTCCCAATCTGTGAATTAATACTTTTTGGGGGTACTTTGATTTTAATTTCAAAACCTCCTTTAATTGCTGGTGGCTGTTAAACAGAATTGTCTCCCCTTCTGCTGGATCGTCAGTATAAACACCCTGATTTTCAAATTCTTTTTTTAAGGCCTTCAAAAACTGATTGCCCCCTCCCCAAGCATCTTTACGGAGCTGGTAAAGAATATAGATTTTCATAATTACACAGGTTCTTATAAAAGCTTTGAATAGATTTCTTCAAAATATCTTTGAGCAATCTTTTGCCAAGAATAATTTTTGACCTTCACTAAGCCATTACTGATAAGTGTTTCTTTTAAGCTTTTATCTTCAATTATTCTCCGGCAATTCTCTGTTAGATGAGCAATGTCCTCAACTTCTGCCAACAAAATATCCAAGCCATCTTCGGCAATATCCGGCACCATACCTACCTTAGTGGAGACCAGGGGCACACCGGCTGCCCAGGCCTCCAGGGTTTGTCGGGGTCCCCCTTCTATCCTGGAGGTAGTCAAATACAAATCTAATGCTTGGTAATATTTCACTATTTCTTTAAAATTTCCGAGATAGCCAATATCTTGATAGGAAACACTCCTTTTCTTGAGTTCTGTTTTAACATACCCTCGGGCAGGTCCCGCCAATAAAACAAAAATGGGATAATCTCTTGCTAATTCAGCTGCAACATCAACAAAAATATCAGGACCTTTAATCTTTTTTGGTTTTAATCCTTCACCCCAGCCAACGCCGTCTTTTTGAAAAGAACCAATAACTATTTTATCTTGAGAAATGTTTAATTTGGCTTTTATTCTTTTCCTTTCTTCTTCAGAAACAGGAGCAAATAAGGATAAATCAACTCCCAGGGGAATAACCGCTATTTTCTCTGAATTCACTCCTAAGTTAATCAAGTTTTTTTTGGTGAGATTGGCGGCAGTGTGGATAATGTTCAAGTGTTCTTGAGCTTCTCTGATATTTTTATTTTTTTCATCATCGGGCACAAAATGGAACCAAGTTAAGACGAGCTTGTTAGATTGATGTGGTTTCAGAAATCCATCTTTTCTTAAAAAAGTATTAACTGAACCAAAATGAATTATTTGATTCCTGATGCCAAAGTGGGTGGTAGTTATTCTTGCCCTCACTCGACTTGATTTGTTCAACCAATCTATCAGTTCTCTACCAACTTGATTGATAACCCAAGCCCTGTCTTCGCTAATGTAAGACAAATTATGAGTTCGGTTTGAAACTATATTCTCCCCCGCTCTAACTAACTTATTGAGTAAAAGGATTGCTGAGCTCATTTCTCCAATAATCCAAAGTATCCTTGACGGTCTGTTCAAAGCTGATAGTTGGCTGCCAGCCGCTGATTTCTCTAAATTTTGTTGAGTCACACTGGAGAGTTGGCAGATCGCTCGGCCGCATTCTTGCCGGGTCCTGCTCTACTTTAATGTCTTTAACTTTGCTTAAAGAAAGAAGAATGTCCAAAACCTCTTTAATCTGGTGGGCTTTGCCGCTGCCAATATTATAGGGTTCGCCAAATTTACATTTTTGGACCGCCAGCCAAAGAGCACGGACAATATCTTTGACATGGGTGAAGTCGCGGCGGGCATCTAAATTACCAATGTGAATTTTTGCTTCCTGCAGTCCTTTTTCAATGGCAGCTATTT
>CAYYIZ010000068.1:0-2801 GCA_964472105.1 uncultured Candidatus Saccharibacteria bacterium
AAAATGCTCAACTCCCCTGTTTGCTGAATTTTGTCTATATCGCTCACCGTAATACTGCCAACATGCTTATTGTTATCTTTGTCAATAATGGCAAAGATAACTCCGGTCTTTCGGTCAAATTTTTCAAAATAATCAACCATCTCTTCTTTGGTAGTTTTTTTATATCTTCTCTGGGTGTATTGGTTGGCAACCGGGTCGTTCAACCAAGCCAAATACTTATCGGTCAGGTCTTCTTTCTTTAAGGGCCTTAAATAAATTTTTTCTCCTTGAATTATTTTTTGCTCAACCATATGCGTTAATTATTAATGTTTTTAATCTTTTTTTTAAAGAAAGCTCTTCTGCCGGCAGCGTCTGGAGGCAATTCCTCTTCCTTTCCTCCGTCTATTCTTGCCAATTCTTCTAAATTCTCCAAAACCTTTTCAAAGCCACTGGCCATATCCTGCATATCTTTTTTGGTTAAAGGCGAACGGATTTGTTCGCACTGCAAAAGCTCCCGGTATTCAATCCTCTCACAAACCGGACAAGTGCCTTTTTGGTATTGCTGGCGTAAGTTTTTGTTCTCCGGCAAGGTAAAAGGATAGCCCTGTCTGCCAATAGCTGTCTTTTGCTGAAAGAGCGGCAGGAGATACAAGGGCTCTTCAAATCCCGGCTCAAAAGGAACGCCTTCGGCCATCAGCGCTTTGGCAAATAGGTTTCTGGAAACTTTGATAATTTTAGGGTCAATTCTCGGGCAATAGGCGTACCAAACGTGCCGGCAATCTTCTCTGACTGCCGGTGGAATAATGCCGGGTAATTTTTCCAATTTTTCGTTAAGACAGCCGGCCAATTCAATTCGCCCCTGGTTTAATTTGTCCAGTTTTTTCAATTGTTCCCTGCCAATAGCAGCTTCCAGCTCGCCCAATCGCCAATTGTGCCCCAGCATATTAACCAAGCTCTTTATTTTAAATCCCCCTTCAATCACCACTTCAGCATGATTGCGAATCAATTGTAATCTTTTGGCCAATTCATCGTCTTCGGTAACGCAAACTCCGCCCTCTCCGGTGTTAATGGTCTTGTGGCAGTTTAAGCTAAAAACTCCGATGTCGCCAAAAACTCCTGCAAATCTTCCCTTATCAGCGGCACCAAGCACCTGGGCGGCGTCTTCAATAATTTTGATATTGTGCTTTTTGGCTATCGCTGAAATTTCATCGATTCTGGCAATATGTCCCATCAAATGGGTAACAATAATGGCTTTGGTATTCGGGGAAATAAGTTTCTCTATTGACTTGGGGTCCAAGCCAAAGGTTTCTTCTTCTATGTCGGCAAAAACCGGGATAGCGCCGTACATTAAAACAGCCGTTGCGTTACAGCACATCGTATAAGGACTGATAATCACTTCGTCGCCCGGACCAATTTCCAAAGCAGCCACCGCCGCATAAAGCCCCGAAGTGGCCGAATTCATAGAAACAGCGTATTTGAAACCAAATTTTTCCCTCCACTCTTTCTCAAAAGCTTTAACTTCCGGACCCCCATAGAACCTCGGGTGATTTGAACCGTAAAAATAGGAAAGATGGCCTTTTTTTATTACCCTTTTTACCGCTTCTAATTCTTCCTCTCCTACCGTAATATAGTCGGGGTATTCTTTTTTAACTATTGGCTCTCCGCCAAATATTGCTAATTTGCTCATAGATAATTAATAATTTGCTTTATTGAGTTGATTCTGATGATTTGTTTGAAAGGAAGAGCAATGTTTTTTACTCTCTTGGGTAAAACGCTGAAAACTTTTTTGCCGAGCAGCGCAGCTGCCACGAGCGCCATGCTTTCGGTGCCAACAATAATATCTGCTCTCTTAATGTCTTTTATTAAATTGGGATTTTTTGATTTTATTAATTTCACCCTGCCCTGATATTTTTTCAGTATTTTATCGTACTTAGTTTTTCTCTCTTTGGGGTGAAATCTGATAATGAAAAATGAAATTCTTTCGCTTATCTTGTCTAAATCTTTGAGCGTTGATTTAAGATGGTCAAATTCGGTAAAATTCCAGGGACTTCTCGCGCCAAATTCTTTTTCCCACTTGTCGTAAATAGGTTCGGACAGATAAAGGATTATTTTTTCCCTGCTTTTCGTTTCTTTTTTGCCTTTCGCTTTTCTTGGTTTTAATTTTTTAATCTCTTCAAAATAGGGATTTTTAATTAATTTCAATTTATTTTTGGGAAATCCGTCTTTCAAGGCTATTTGACAGCCGAATTTATCCCCCAGCCAAATTTCATCGGGTAAATAATCCAGCCACTTTTTGCTGTTGATTAACTTTTGCTGTTCTTTGCCGCTTGTCATTGGCAGAAAACGCTGGCGATAATTAACCCAGTGGTCAATAAAAGAGGCGCATTTTATATTAGATTTTTTTGCTCCAGCAATTGCCTCTCTCTCCAAGTCAGCTTCACAGCTTGTGCCGGTTAAAATCAGGTCGTTTTTGGATTTAAAATTTTTGAAATACTGTTTGAGAGCGATATTTTTGAACTTAAAATTTCTTTCGGCAAAAATCTTCTCAGCCGGCCCCTGCAAACAAGTTAAAAACTGTTCTTTTTTTAAATTCTTTTTAACCCAAGAAGCTAAAAAGTTAGCTCCCCCGGCATCGTGAGCAACAATCAATATCCTCATTTTCTTTTTACTTTTTCTCAAATTTTCTTTTTACTTTTTCAATAATTTCTAAAGTTTTTAAGGCGCTTTTTCCCGAAGAATATAATTTTGTTTTTCCCTCCAAATAATCAATTATATGATTTAATACATTGGCTTGATATTTCAATAAGCTTGATATTTCACCG
>CAYYIZ010000069.1:0-2791 GCA_964472105.1 uncultured Candidatus Saccharibacteria bacterium
ACAACAAAAAGTCAATGAAACCAGTTTTAGTTTTTTCATAATTTTCCCCAAGTGCATCAATGTCTTCTTGGGTTATTTTTGTGTTTTGCTCTAAAACGACATTTGCCTGACTCCTTTTTTCATCAAAGAACCTCCAACCAGTATCTTGGAGTAATTTGTTAATTTTAATTCTTGCTTTTGCTTCTTTACGCATATTTTATTTTTTTTCTTGGATTTTTTAAGATTCAGGTATTAGTCTAAAAATCTTTCTTCGTCTTTGAGGTTTTCCGGGCCTTTGGCGATGAGTTTCTCTCGGGGGCGGTCGGGTCTGGGTAAATCTTTTATTTTACGCTTTTCCATTATTTAAGTTTAGCTTGTTTGGGGAGGTTTTTCAATTGTTAAAGTCGGTTTTTTGTGTATTAAAAAAGTGGGTCCACCGGGACTCGAACCCGGATTAATAGCTTAAAAGGCTACTACTCTACCGATTGAGTTATGGACCCAAAATTTACAAGCCTTGTTGTTTTAGTTTTTCTAAAAGTTCTTTTTGTTTTTTGGTTAATTTCTTGGGTGTTTCTATGAACAATTGCACGTATAGGTTGCCTCTGCCGAAGCCGGAAAAATGAGGAATGCCTTTGTTGGAAATTCTTAAAATTTTGCCGGACTGGCTGGCCTGGGGGACTTTGAGCAGGATTTTCTTGCCGCTGAGGGTGGGCATTTCAATTTCATCGCCCAAACTGGCTTGAGAAAAAGAAATTGGCATTGAGAAAAACAAATCGTCTCCCCTTCTCTCAAACAAAGAATGAGGATTTACTGAAATTCTCACGTATAAATCACCTGATTCGGCTCCTCTCCTGCCGGCCTCCCCTTTTCCGTCAATCTTTATTGTTTGGCCGGAGTCAACGCCAGCCGGGACAAAAACCTCTGTCTTTTCCATTTCTTTAACTCTGCCCTCTCCCTTACAAACATTGCAGGGTTTTTCCGGAATTTTTCCCTCTCCGCCACATTCGGGACAAACAACGTAATGGGTAATGGTTCCCAGAATGGTTCTTTTCATCTGCTGAACCTCGCCGCTGCCCCGGCAGGTAAAACATTCCTTTAATTTGAAGCCCGGTTCAGCTCCCAAGCCATGGCATCTCTTGCAGGAAGTAAGCTTTGAGAGCTTAATAGCTTTGCCAAATCCTTTTAAGGTGTCTTCCAGCTCAATCCTCATTTCAACCTCAATGTTTCTGCCTTGATTGACGTTTCTTCTTCTGGCTTTTCTGCCAAAACCCAAAAAGTCCTCAAATAAATCTTCAAAGCCGGCCGCTCCCGAACCAAAATCAAATCCTTCGCCAGGTTGGGCTTCGAATCCTCCAAATCCTTCAAATCCCTCAAATCCTTCGGACCCATCAAAAGTTTGGCCAAATCTGTCGTATTGGGCTCTTTTTTCTTTATTGCTTAAAACCCGGTAGGCCTCGCTTGCCTCTTTAAACTTTGTTTCGTCTCCTCCTTTGTCGGGGTGGTATTTGTGGGCTAATTTGCGGTAGGCCCTTTTAATTTCTTCGGAGGAGGCGTCTTTTGAAATGCCTAAAATTTGATAGTAATCTTGCATAATTATTTCTCTTTGTATTGTCCTTCCTCGGGCTTTTGTTTGTTTTCCTTGTCTTCGGTTTTTCCTTTCTCTTCTTTGTTTTTTTCTTGAGCGGCTTTGTAAAGTTCCGCTCCTATTTTCTGGATATCCTGGGATAGCTCCTGGGTTTTTTGTTTTATTTCCTCAATTTTATCACTGTCTTTCACTTTTTTCAATTCAGCGATTTTTGCCTCAATTTCCTTTTTGGAATCTTGAGAAACTTTATCGCCTGCTTCCTTGAGGGTTTTTTCGGAGGTGTAAGCCAAATTATCGGCTAAGTTTCTTGCTTCAATAAGCTCTTTCTTTTTCTGGTCTTCGGTAGCGTGCGCCTCGGCTTCCTTTTTTAATTTCTCTACGTCTTCTTTGTCCAGGCCGCTTGAACCTTCTATCCGAATTGACTGCGATTTTCCGCTTGCTTTATCCTGAGCTGAAACATTTAATATTCCGTTGGCATCAATGTCAAAATTAACTTCAATCTGGGGAATGCCTCTGGGGGCCGGAGGAATGCCGTCCAGAATAAACCTGCCCAAGGATTTGCTGTCGTGAGCCATTGGCCGCTCGCCCTGTAAAACGTGGATTTCCACCTTGGTTTGGCTGTCGGCCGCGGTTGAGAAGGTCTGTTTTTTTGAAGTGGGCACGGTGGTATTTTTGGCGATTAAAACGGTGTTAACGCTTCCCAGGGTCTCAATTCCCAAGCTTAGGGGAGTAACGTCCAGCAATAGAACGTCTTTTACATCTCCCTCCGGTTTCCTGCCCTCGTCTTTGGCCAAAAGTATTTCGCCTTCAATGGCGGCGCCGATAGCAACCACTTCGTCGGGATTTACGTCTTTGTGGGGTTCTTTATTAAAGATTTTTTTAATTTCTTGCTGAATCTTGGGCATTCTGGTTTGTCCACCGACCAAAACTATTTCCTCAATATCCGCCGGTTCCAGTTTGGCTTCTTTTAGGGTGCTTTTTACCAGTTCAACTGACTTTTCAATATACTCGCCCACCATATTTTCCAATTGAGCCCGGGTCAATTTATAAAGAAGATGTTTGGGCCCGGAAGCGTCTGAAGTAATAAAGGGAAGGTTTATTTCGGTTTCCTGGGTGCTTGAGAGTTCAATTTTTGCTTTTTCTGCCGCTTCTTTTATTCTTTGTAAACTTAACGTATCTTTTGACAAGTCAATGCCCTGGTCTTTTTTAAATTCATTAACCAGCCAA
>CAYYIZ010000070.1:0-2693 GCA_964472105.1 uncultured Candidatus Saccharibacteria bacterium
TAGTTCCTTTTTGTTTGGTATTTCTTTTTTATTTTCTTTTTCAAGGTTTCAGAACCAAAAAAGTTTCAAATTTTATAATGGCGGGTATATTCTTCGGTTTGGGCTTTCACAGTTATATTGCCTACCGATTAGCGGCTCTTTTAGTTATTTTTATCTTGGTCCTTTGGTGGTTAATTTATAGGAAACAAAACTTACAAAAAAAATTCCTGCTATTTACTGCCTGTTTTTTGCTGTTTACTTTTATCGTTGCCCTACCGGTGGGAATATATTTCTTAAAAAATCCCCAGGATTTCATTTCAAGAGCCGGCGGAGTCTCAATCTTCAACCAAGAAAATCCGATAACCGCTTTTGGCAAAAGCTTGGTTTCTCACCTTTCAATGTTTAATTTGTTCGGCGATGGAAACTGGCGCCATAATATCGCCGGAAAGGCAATTCTCTTTTGGCCGGTTGGCATCTTATTTTTAGTCGGCTTGGTCATCTCAATAAAAAAATGTTTAATTTCTCTGAAAGACAGAAATTGGCTCCTGTCTCTTAGCTCCTGGCTGTTAGTTGCTTGGTGGTTTATTATGCTGCTGCCTGGCATTTTAACCGTTGAGGGCATCCCCCATTCGTTAAGAATAATCGGAGCTATTCCCCCTACTTTCATTCTGGCTGGTCTTGGCGCTTATTTTATTTATTCAAAAATAAAAAAGTTTATTGTTCTGAAACCAAAAACTTTGGGCAAAATCGGTTTAATGACGGCTCTTTTAATCTTGGGGGCAACCTTTGTCTTCTGCCAATATTGGAGATACTTCCGACTCTGGGGTAAAAATCCTGAAGTTGAAGGAGCTTTTTCAAGCGACTTTGTCAAAATTGGCAATTATTTAAATTCCCTGCCCGAAGATACTGAAAAATACGTGGTGGTTAACCAGCCGGGAACTCTTGTTAAAGGGCTTCCAATGCCATCTCAAACAGTAGAGTTTATTGAAAGAACAAAATTTAAAACTCCTCAAGCCATTTATTTACTGCCGGAATCCATTGAACAAATTAAAATAATTAAAGATACAATAATTGTTCCAATGAGATATGCTGGGGACTTATTTGATGAGCTTGCTCAAAGATTACCCGGAGGGAGAATAGAAGAAATAGATGGAGTTTGGATTTATGAGGTAAATTTCTAATTTTACGATTATGTCTAATCGCTTGACTAATTTTATAGCAGCTGGCTTACTTGCCTTAATGGGTATTACCGCTTTTTTTAGTATGAAAGATATTTCTACCACTATGGATGAACTGCCTCATATTTCAGCCGGCTACTCCTATTTAAGTCAAAAGGATTATCGGCTCAATCCCGAACACCCTCCTTTAATCAAGGATTTAGCCGCCCTGCCCCTGCTGTCCCAAAACCTTAATTTTCCCGAAGACCATCCCTCCTGGAAAGAAGAAATAAATGGCCAGTGGTGGTTTGGCAACCAGTTTATATATCAATCCGGCAACGATGCTGACCGGATTGTATTTTCTGCCCGAATACCAATGCTCTTGCTTCTCTTGGCGCTTGGTGGGCTAATATTCCATTGGACCCGTAAGTTAGGCGGTAATCTGACGGCCCTTCTGGCTCTCTTTCTTTTTGCTCTCTCCCCTACCTTTTTAGCTCACGGCAGGTTGGTTACTACCGATGTGGGAGCGGCTTTCGGATTTGTTTTAGCGATTTTCTTTTATTTGAAGTTCTTAAAAAACAGCAGCAAACTGAACATTATTTTAGTGGGACTAATGTTGGGAATTGCCCTGCTCAGTAAATTTTCCTGCATTTTGCTCCTGCCTCTTTTTGCCGTAATGACTTTGGTTTATGTTATTTTATTTAAACGCGAAGAAAAGCAAAAACAGGTCCTGAGAAGCATTTTTAAGTCGGCTTTTTTGGCTTTGTTGGTTCTGGTTGTTGCTGGCTTGCTTATTTATGCCTGCTATCTGTTCCATACCTGGAATTATCCTCAAGCCAAACAAATTGAAGATACAAAATATCTTTTAAGTTCTTCCCCGTCTCCTATATTTGAGATAAACGCCTGGCTCGCTCAAAGTAAGGTCTTTCGGCCCTTTGGCCAATATCTCTTGGGGCTGTCAATGGCAACCCAGAGGGTGGCTGGGGGCAATACCGTTTACTTCTTGGGCGATGTTTCCTCTACCGCTTGGTGGTATTATTTTCCGGTCGTTTACTTTTTGAAAGTTCCTTTGGCTTTTCATATCTTAACTTTGATGGCAATTTTGTTGGCAATTCTTTATCTTTCCCGCCTGAAATCCCGGCTCAACTCCGTTAGAAATAAAGTGTCGGGAATGCTTGTCAAATCTTCAATTTGGATTTCTAAAGGGGTAAGAAAGCACTTTTGTGAGTTCTCAATGCTGTTATTTTTGGTAATTTATTGGTTTACTTCAATTACCGGAAATCTTAATATCGGCGTGCGGCATGTTTTGCCGGTTCTCCCGTTTACTTATATCTTGGTTTCTCTTGGCATTAAAAAAGGTTATTGGAAATTAAAAAGCATTCCTTTGAGAAAAGCTGTTATTTTGGGCTTATTTATTCTTATCTTCTGGTATGGACTTTCTTCGTTAGGCGCTTTCCCTCACTATCTATCTTATTTCAATGAAATGGGAGGCGGCTCTGAAAATGGCTACAAATATGTGGTTGATTCAAATTATGATTGGGGCCAGGATTTAAAACG
>CAYYIZ010000071.1:0-2621 GCA_964472105.1 uncultured Candidatus Saccharibacteria bacterium
GCTAAGCTTTTTTCTTTTTCTTCAAAATTTATCTCAGCTGCCGCCAAATCAAGAGGATGAGTTTTCTCCATCTCAACTAAGTCCTGTTCGGCGCTTAATTCAGCTTCCCGGCTGTCTTCAAGCGATCTTTGAATAGACAAAAGACTTGAGAGAATGCTGTTTGTTTTTGAGCTGTAAGATTTCAAGTCTGATTGATAACTGGTTATCTTGCTATAAACACGCCTGTCCTGACTGGAAAGGTAATCAACAACAAAACCAAGGAGATTGACCTCGCTTTTAATTGCCTGAGCAATTGATTTGGCTGTTTCTATGGTTTCGTTAAGTAAATCTTCAAGCGCTTCTTTCTCGGAATAATAGCTGGCATTCTTATAATTTTCAAAGTTCGGATCATAATTTTCTCTGGATGTTTTATAACCACTTTCGGCACTCTCAACAAATAGTTCTATTTCATATCTATCCCCGGGAGAGAAAGAACTCTCGTATACACCAATATTCCATTGATAATCATCAACTGTTATTTCACTCTTACCTATCTCATAACTATATAAAACATCTCTTATCCCCGTCATAATTGTCGATAAATCCCAAAAGGCATCGGTAACGGTATTAAGAGTGTCTTCGTAGGCTATTTCGATATCGTCTTCTGATTCTTGTATGGTTTCCAATGCTCCCTGATATTCTGTTTCTTGATTAAGTTTTAATTTCTCTAAAGAATTTTTTGCCTGTAAAACAATGTTTTCAGCTTTCAAAAGAGTAAGCTCGTCAGGCGGGCTCAATAGTTCCTCCAATTCAAGTTTCGCTGTCTCAAGGGAGGCCTCAGCGTCCTCCACTGCTTTTTGATAATCTGTTTCATCTAACTTTACAATTAACTTTCCTTCTTTGACCTCCTCCCCTTTTTCAACATAAACAGCCAGTATCTCACTCTTCACCTCTGATTTAATGTCTACTTGATCTGAAGCTGAAACCTGACCAGAACCCGAAACGGAAACAATAAGCGTACTCTTCTCAACCGCTGCTAAGGTGTAACGAACGGCTTCACCCTGACCTGTGATAGCTTGATAACCAAAATAAGCGCCGATGATAATTAATATCAGGCTTATTCCTGTAATGAATTTGTGTTTGAATATTAATTTAAGTGTTTTTGAAATCATAAGTATTAGAAGAAATTAAAGGGCGGGCGTTTGTTCGGCTTTCCTTTTACCTCGCCGCCAATTACTTCGCCACCAAAAACCCTTATAAGTTTTGCTTCAATCTGCCCCTCTTCATTGGGAGAGCCGATAATAACGATCTGGTCGCCGACTTTTAATTCCTCTTTTTTGATAGTTCCTCTTCTTTTTTGAATGACGGTATCTTCGGTAGTAATAATTACTTTTTCTACGTCACCCCGTCCCTTAACCACCAAATCAGTATCGCTAATTTGAATAATTTCACCGAAAGCGCCGTGCCCCTCGATAAAATCTCCGGGCAAAGGAGATATACTTCGCCAGTCGCCTAAAAATCCGCCTCGCGGTCCAGCAAAATTCTTATGATAGCTTTCTGCCCAACGATAAGAAAATTTTGCTTTCATTCCGCCAACAAATACCCCAGCGCCAAATATTAAAACCGCTATCACAAAACCAGCTAGTCCAATGATGATCCATTTAAGTACATCGCAATTTATTTTTTTACCTGCCCCGTAGCGAGCTTGTTCTGCTTCGGGGTTATCTTGTTTGTTGTTTCCACTCATAGTTTTTTTATTATCCAATCAATTTTTATAACGACCTTGGTTTTAGCTAAAGTTGTGTATTAAATATCCCAAGAGCAATCGTTTTTTATAGAGAAACAATCGGAGAGTGAAAAGAGCCATTCCGATGCTTATTGTAAATGCTATCATACCCACAATCGGCAAGGACTCCAGAATGGCCAAACTAAAATCCTGCCAAATAGCAAAGAATGTTCCTAAATCACTGAGTGCGGTGGAAATAAAATAAGAAATTCCAGAGCTCTCTATTTGGTTTACAAGCATTATCCAAGAAAGAGGCGTTGCAATCAATGAGACGACTAAAAGGAATAAAAAGCCGAACAATAATCTTTTCGTATGTTGTGATTCTTGCTCTCGTTTAATCGCCAGAATTATCCGATCAAAAAGACCCGCAGGAGGCTCTGCGGGTTCAAGATGCGAGAAAAGTTTTTCCAAATCCTGTCTCATAGCTCCCTACATACTAATACGACTGAGGGAGCTATTTTGGTTCATTTATCTTGTAGAAGTTTTCTTAATATTGCGATACCTCGCCGGTGGCGAGTTTTTATAGTATTAATTGATTCTCCTAAAGCTTCGGCGATTTCTCTAAAATTGAAGTGGTCATTATAACGAAGAAATAAAACCATGCGGTATTTCGGAGAAAGACTTTCAAGAATTTTATTAACGGTTACGACAATATCCTGTCTCTCTAAAAACTCGTCAGTTAAAGGTGCTGTATCTTTGATGGTTTCGGCAAAAGAAATTTCTCTTTCGTTATCTAAAACTGAAAATGGAATGGCTCGCTTTTTCTTCTGCCAGTCAAGACAAGTATTTTTAGTAATAGCGAAAATCCAGGTCTTAAATTTTTTGTTCTTATCAAATTTCTTAAGATTGCGCCAGA
>CAYYIZ010000072.1:0-2618 GCA_964472105.1 uncultured Candidatus Saccharibacteria bacterium
TTTTTCTGGCAGATTTCAACTACTGCTAACTCCAAAGGTAATTGCAGAATTGAGGCGAATTTCATTTTGTTCTCGGCAGCCATAAGCTTTTCAAGGATTGATTTTAATTCTGTCTCAGAAAAAGCTTCGGCTAAACTTTGAAGTTCCTTTTTTTCTGTTTCGTCCAAGATGGAGAATAAAGGGTTTTTGAATTGAGGAGCAATTTTGAAAAGGAGGAGCTCTCTTGAATATTGAGTTAAAGATTTAATAAATTCTTTAAGGTCAGTTCCCTTGAAAATAAGGTCGTTTAAGAATTCCACCGCTTCTTTTGCTTTTTTCTGGCTGAGAAAATTTAAGAATTTGAGAATTGCTGATTTGTCGGTAATGCCCAAAAGAGTTTCTACCATTTCTTTTTTAACGCTCCCGTCTTTGCCGGAAAAACTAACTACTTCGTCTAAAAGCGATTCGGCGTCTCTGATTGAACCGTTGGCTGTTAGGGCAATCAAATTTAAGGCGTCTGGTTCAAACTTTATTTTCTCCTGGTCTAAAATTATTTTTAACCTGCCGACAATTTCCAATAGTTGTAATCTTCGGAAATCAAATCTCTGACACCTTGAAACAATGGTTGACATCATTTTTTGAGCCTCGGTGGTGGCTAAAACAAAAATGGCATGAGAGGGCGGCTCTTCCAGGGTTTTCAGTAAGGCATTGGACGCTTCTTTGGTTAATTGATGACTTTCGTCAATAATAAAAACTTTGTATTTTGATTTAGTGGGGACAAAGCGAATGCCGTCTCTTAAATCCCTGATTTCGTCAATTCCCCTATTGGAGGCGGCGTCAATTTCAATTAAGTCAATGGCATTGCCCTGGCTGATTTCCTGGCAGGAATCACACTGATTGCAGGGTTCAAATTCTCCTTCTTTTCGATTTTTGCAATTTATCGCCTTTGCCAAAAGCCGGGCTATGGTAGTTTTTCCGGTGCCGCGCGGCCCGGTAAACAAATAGGCATGGGAAACCATGCCTGAAGAGATAGCATTGGTTAGCGTTCTAACCACATGCTCCTGCCCGACAACCTCAGAAAATGTCTTGTGTCTATATTTTCTGTATAGCACTAAATTAGTCATAATTAATTGCTTATTCTATTTTTTGAAGACAATGAATTTATAGCCCAAGAAGTTCCACATAAAGGCGCTAAGTACCGCTATAACCGCTCCGACATTTGCCCAGAGGGTTGGAGAAAAGCCAAACTGAGGTCCGATAACATTAACCACCAAAGAAGCTATGCTGACGTTTATTAAAAAACCAATGCCAGTTATCAAATAAAACTGGGAGTATTCCCCTACTCCAACTTTTTTTTCTTTATGTCTGAATGTCCAGAATTTGTTCCAAAAGTAAGAATTGGTAACAGCCAGAGAAAAAGAAATTGCCTTAAACAGAGAAAAGTACCAACCGCTTGCTATTGAAAAAAGCACCATTAAAAAATTTAAAAGGCCGAGGTCAATAAAAGTGTTAAGGGAGCCAACCAGCATAAACTTGCCCAACTGCCAAATGGCAGGCATTTTTTCTTTCAAAAGAGAAACAATCAAAATGAAAGCTAATGCCAAAAGAGGCAGGCTTATCGGCAAAGTAATTAAAATAAAATTGGCTGGAGTAAAGAGATATTCAAGATTTAATTTTTGCAGAACATCTCTTAAGTTAAAATCGATGGCCCTTAAAATTCCCAGCAAAAGCCAGGCATCGGCCTCAGCAATAATAACTGGCGCTATAATATCTGATTTTTTCATTTAAGTTTAATGCTAATTCATCAATGAATGCCAATTATTAATTCGCACCATTAAGATAAACTTAGCACGACATTTACATTAAGCCATTTTACCAAAAGAAAATAAAGAGAGCAACATCTTATAATTTAAAAGTCCTGGGGTTAGTGTCTAACTAACCTCCAGGACCTATGACTGCAGAGCAGTTTTTAATAGACATGCTCGGGTCTTTAACTCTTTTTACGCGAATCCCACTATTCTATCTTTATCTCTATCTTCACCTTTCCTTCCAGGGCCTTCTGTAGGATTTTACCTACGACGCGACCTTTAGTAAAATCCTTTATGCCCCATTCTTTATTTCCGTCCTGGGTAAGATCTATCATTTGCATCCAAGTAATTCTGTCTCCCTCTCCCAGATATACCGCTCTCTGAGCAATCTTCAAGCTTTCTCGAGGATTCTCTGTTCTCAAAATTATCTTTTTTTCTCGAGTCCGCTTTATTAACTCCCTTAAAAGATTGGCCTTACTTTGATTTTTTACTACCTCTTCTTCTTGTTCTCTTTCTGTCTCTCCCTGTTTTCTCTCTACTTGTTGGATTTCTTCATCCACTTTTTCAAGGATTTCTTGCATTTGCATTGTTATTCTCCTATTTTTAATTTACTTATCTCAAGAATTGTAAATCTTTATTTTCTTGAAACAAGAAACGTGCTCGGGGTTTTTTTGGTTAAAACCATATATAGAGTATCTTTCCCTCACGAAAATCATCCAATGCTATTATTTCATCTGTTTGAGGCTCTACTAGATATCCTTTCAATTTCCCGGTTTCTTTAGTAAGAAAGATGTTCAAGATATGGTTTTCTTCGTCTCCCTTGGTGTCTGT
>CAYYIZ010000073.1:0-2492 GCA_964472105.1 uncultured Candidatus Saccharibacteria bacterium
TGGCAAAAACCGCTATATCAGGATAAACTTTGTACAACATATGCGCTCCCCCAACGGTTAAACGCCAACCAGAGGTTATTTCGTCAAATATTAAAACCGCCCCAATTTTGTCAGCAATTTTACTCACCTGCTCTAAAAATCCTTTTTCCGGCTCATGCTCCCTTCTCGGCTCCATTATAATTACGCCAATTTTATTTTCTTTAACAATTTTCTTAAGCTCTCCAATTTTATTGTAATTGAAAGGTAAAGCTGTCCCTTTTAATGCCCTGGGCACTCCAGCGGGTTCAAGTCCGGGCAATAGCTGGCCGTCTAAATTCTTTTTATCAGCCAAGTTAGCAGCTAAATACCAGTCACTCCAGCCATGATAGCCGCAAAAAGCAATTTTATCTTTAGCAGCTGCCGCTCTGGCAATTCTGACTGCCACAGTCATTGCTTCCCCGCCGGTTCTGGCGTATCGAACCTGCCCTGCCCAGGGATGCAATTTTAATAACAGTTCTGCCAGTTCAACTTCTTCAGGAGAATTTAAGGTGCTCATTGAGCCCTCTTTAATTACTTTCTCAACCGCTCTTGACACATCAGGGTCGGCATAACCTAAAATACAACTGCCAACGCCCATCTCGGACATATCTTGGTATTCATTTCCGTCTAAATCCCAAACCTTAATTCCCTTGGCTTTTTTAAAATAAGAAGGCCAAAGCTCCGGCAAAAACATTTCACTTCTCTTGCTCAAAAGCTGACTTCCTCCGGGAATTATTTTTCTTGCTTTTTTCCAGAGCTTAACTCCTCTTTTTGATTTCACCCCGTTAGAAATTTTTGCTGTTTTTTTTGTCATCATAATTTATTTTGTTAACCCCATTTAATCTTATAATTTCTAACGGGGTTCATATTTGCTTTTGTTCTCATCTTTTTTTATTTTCTAAGAATTTCCTGAAACCTTCGTTTCTTTTAATCTTCTTATTTTTAAGCATTATTTTGGGATTTTTGGTCAATAAGGAAATATAATGTAAAAAATCGTCATCAATTTTGCTGTTTTTCATCAAAAATTTGATTATTTCAAAATCCTCTTTTTCGTCCACGGTCAACCTAAAATGCGACCAGTCCTTTTCTGAATTGAAGTATCCTTTGGAAATTTTTTTATTTTTTAAAAAGTAGGGGTCAATATGCTCCCTCTCTAAAGGAAGCTTTGCTTCTTTGGCGGCTTTTTCCAAAGCGCTTTTCTTAAAAACTTCAACATCTATTCCGTCGGGAAACGTTTCTTTATATTCCGGAGCATTGGTGGCAAAATCTAAATTATTTTTTTCAAAAAACAAAATTACATCATCTATCACCTTTGGGTCAATCAAGGGACAATCGCCGGTAAGCCGCACGATATTGTTGTATTGGGGATATAATAAAGAGCATTGATAATAGCGGTCCAAAACATCGTTTTCTGAACCCCGAAAAGAGGGTATTTTAATCCGCTTGCACAATTTCTCTATTTTATCGTCTTCTTTATTGCAAGTTGTCGCAACAACTATTTTATGAACTTTTTTTGCTCTCTTAATTCTTTTAATTTCATACTCCAACAAAGTAGTTTTACCTACCTTTAACAGCACCTTGTTGGGCAATCTGGTGGAAGCGGTGCGGGCTTGAATTATGCAAAGATTCTTATTTTTCATGTTATCTTTTCAGGCAGTGTTTTAAAACATCACGCGCTCTTTTGATATCGTTGAAGGTCTTTTGCTTCTTTTTGCAGCAGTTGAAAAAATATTTCATTTCATCAATATAGGGCTTATTGGAATCGCCGTCCCCAACTTTCAATACCTTGCCCTTTCCCTTATCTCCTCTTCTTTGGAGCCGAACTTTATCTTCGTTAAAATCCCATTCTAAATTCCCTTTTTCTCCGACAATCTTGCATTTTCTGGTGTAATCCTGCTGTAAGTAATCGGATTTAACAAGGCCTATTACCTTATTTTTAAATTTAAAAGCGGCTTGGCAGATGTCTTCGGTTTCAATCTGGAGATTGCTTAGTTTGTCAAAAACAAATTTTGACTCCATCGGCTCTTGAAAACTGTTCATCCAAAATAACAAATCAAATTCGTGAATGTCGTCTAAGATTATTCCCCCGCCGGTTGCTTTTTTAGCCGCATAGTTTTTCCGATAATCCTGGCCCGGCCGCCAATAAGGCAGATAATAGCCGAACTCCAAACTAATGCTGTAAACCCTGCCTAATTTTTTCTTATCCAAATAATCTTTTATAAACTTGAGGCAGGGATGAAATCTCATATCGCAGGCAACCATATTAACCAGTTTCTTCTTCTGGCAAATCTTCAATAATTCATCAATCCCTTTTAAATTACCTTTTAAATTATGGGACAAAGGTTTTTCTATAAATAAGTGACAGCCTGCTTGAGCGCATTGAAGGGCGGTTTTAACGTGCAGGTGATTGGGGCTGCATATTAGAGCAATTTCAAACTGCTTTAATGTTTCAAGGTTAAGCCGGCCAATTGTCT
>CAYYIZ010000074.1:0-261 GCA_964472105.1 uncultured Candidatus Saccharibacteria bacterium
GCATAGGTCAAAGCATCTAAAATAACAATGTTCCAATCAGTATTTTTCAATGCCCCTTCGACAATGTGGTATCCGACAAATCCTGCTCCGCCGGTAATTAGAATTGTTTTTTTGTTGTTTGTCATAGTTTTTCAAAGTTTAGTTTAGAAAATTAATTTTGTCAAAAATCCATTATTAACCCTGGGTCTTTCGAAGTCTCCAATAGAGATTAACTGCCACCAGCCCCAGCTTGCTCTTTTTTAGACCCTCTGGTTTGTAACC
>CAYYIZ010000074.1:271-2470 GCA_964472105.1 uncultured Candidatus Saccharibacteria bacterium
CTGGTTACTACAAGCTATCTTGGGAATGTTTTTAACAAGATAGCGTGTTGCTCGGCTGGCTCTCTTCAGTAAAGCATTATCAATGCCAAAATCCAAGAACTTAAAAATCCTTGTTAACTCTTTCTCTGTCTCTTTGCACAAATCTTCGTATCTTACATCTAAAACTTTGTCTCCTGACTCTTTCTTTAAATCTAATACCCACTTCTCATGCAAGCCCCACCTTTCAACAATTTCCTCTAATGTTATTTTGCCCCAGAGCTCACCGCCAGTTTTCCGGTACTGCTTGGCACTGATAGCCACAGCAAAGGGATGACGTATCAAATGCAAGAACCTTGCTTCGGGAAATGTCTCTAAGATAAAAGGTACTAAGCTTGGGTCAGTATTTTGGAAGGGTTTTTTATCACCAAGCCAAATCAATTTTTCCTTTGTCATTGGAGGAAGCCAGCGACTGCCTGTTTTCATCAAATATTCTTGAACGGCAAAAAAGTTATCTCTGGGGCTTTTTTCTTTGTTTAAAAGATAACCGCATCTTTCTAGAGTATCTTCCATACCATCCGGAACATCCCAAGGATAAGGAGCGAAAGGTTTTTCGTTATGGAATTGATATAGTATCCAGATAATATCTGATTCATGGGAGATAAATACTTGAGGATGTAAATTAAGTAATCTTACCAGCTGTGAACTACCAGATCGCTTGTTGCCTACAATAAATAATGCTTTTGACATAGGTTGTTTAAATTTTAAATTAGTTTTTTGATTACAATCTCTTGATTAGGATAGATAAATAAATGGAATTTCAAAAAATTTAAAAATAAATGTTTCAGTCCCTCCTTCTTTCTCTCAAGGGGTCGGTAGATTCTGAGCCAATAAATTCCTTCCTGGCGAGCCAAAATCTTACTAATCTGAGATTGGGTAATAAAGTTTATTGACTTTAGAAACTTAATGGGTTTTCCTCTCAGAAATAGGTAAAAATAACCAAATGGTTTAGGTAAAAAAGTCGGGAAAAATATTTTATAATGGCGTTCCAAGGGAAATCTGTAATTGGGAGTATTGATGTAAATAACGCCGCCGGGCTTGGTAACCCTAATCATTTCTTGGATACATTTTTCAATCTTCTGGACGTGCTCTAAAACGGTAAAGCAATGCAGGAAATCAAATTTCTCAGCTGAAAAGGATATATTCTCGCCAAACTCCTGCTTGAAATTTTTGGGGTTAACCCCGGCTTGCCGGCACTTCTCCCGGATTATCTCAAATTGTTCTTTGTCGGGTTCAATGCCGTAAACATCGCAGCCGTATTCTCTGGCTAAAACTACCGCTAACCCCCCGGTGCCGGCTCCCACAATAAAATGCTTCTGCCCTCTTTCAAATTTTTTATTGAGAACCTCCTGCAAGCTTTTCATCCTTGCCAATTCAAGTTCTTCTTCCCTCAATCTTTCTTGAGCTCTTTTTTTAAAATCTTTCAAGCCGCAACTTTGATAGTATTTTTCGTAATAAGTCGCTATTTTATTTTGCAGCTCTGGAGAATAATTCATGCTTTTTCAAAGTCCTCAATTTTTTCAATCAACCATTTTTTGCCGAATAATTTTAAATCTCGGTCATGAAAATTGAAAAATCCTTTCTGGCTGTTTTGAAACTCAATCTCTCCCATTTTTTCTTTTGAATCCAACATATATTGGTTAGCAATAACTTTTTTAATATTTGTTTTTTTTAGCACCTCGTATGTCTTAAAGCTCCAAACACTGCCAGCGGGAACGAATATCTCAATTGGTCTCTCAAAAAAATTCTCTAAAATTTCCTGCGATTTCAAAATATGTTCTTGGTGTATTTCCTGTTTCAAGCAGGGCCAAAATTAACGATGAAATTTCCTATTAGAACCCAAAAAATTAGGCAAATGCCTGCCAACCACGCAATGAGTCAAACCATGATTGGCAATAACAACTTTATTTTGCAAAAAAGCATTTTTTAAAATTGCCCCCTGAGCTGGAAATTTCTTTGGAAAAGGAGTTAAGGTGCAGTCTTTTTCAACCCAGCAGGCAGTAACGGCAATTATTGGAATAATTTTGAATCTCGCAAAAATTTCTAAAAATCCAATCCATTCTTCCGAGGAAAGCTCTTCGTACTTTGCCCATTTCTTAAACGGCCAAATTCTTTTAAAGAACCAGAAATTCGCCAAAGGAAAGGAAGAATGCTGGTTAAAAT
>CAYYIZ010000075.1:0-2411 GCA_964472105.1 uncultured Candidatus Saccharibacteria bacterium
AACTTCATCAAAAGGCAAGTCGTGCTTTATGGCAATGTCTAAAACGGAAATATTTTCATCAAGGTAGCGCGGCAGACAATCCATTAAGTAATTCCAACGGGAGCGGTCTTTCATGCTGTCAGTCGTTTTAATGGAAGGGTCGGTTCCGGAAACAATATATAAATCGTATTTGGGATTGCTTAAAGCGATAAGTCCGGTAAATTTTCTCTTCAAAAAGCAATTCTTTTCCAAAATATCAACAATGCTCATAATAATTTTAACGGTCTCTTCCAATTTGTCCTCTTGCATAATATTTAAATTGTCGCTGCTTAAATGATATTGAGGGTAAGTGAAATCGCTTGATTGACAGCGAGACAGGGAAATCATTGGCACCTGATAGCCCGGCGCCTCCCAAACGCTCTCATCATTGCCAATAATCTTTCTAAATCCATCGCTAAAATATTTCTGCGCTTTAAATTTTAAAACATGAAGGGCAATTTTATCTATCAAACTTTCACCGGTAAAACTTCTTTGCAGGGCAAATGTCGGATTGTTATGACCAACCATTTCCAAAAATATACCCAACTTAAAATTGCTGATTTCTTTTTGGGGGAGGCTAGCCAGATAAAAAACCGTGCCAAGATGCTCGGGGGCAATTACTAACCGGTAGGTATATTTTGTTTTCCTTTCTTTCAATCTTTTCATCGCCTCCATAAAAACAACGTAGCCAGCCGGCCCGTCGTTTAATTGAGCGGCGTGACAATTGTGGGCATTAAAGATTATTGTTTCTTTTGAATCTCCCTGAAGGGTGTATTCCAAAACTTTCATTGTGCCCTCGGTATGAGAGGTTTCCAAATCAATTTCGTATTCGCCGTTTTCCAAGCTGCGAAAAAGATTGTAAGGCACTGAAAACCCCCAAAGCTTTCGATGCGGCTTATAATAAAGGTCGCAGTGGTAAACTATTTCATCGGGAGATTTTTCAAAATAGTAAAGATGTTTTTTTAATTCCTCCAAGGAAACTTTGCCTTTGAATGATTGGGAATAACCAATTACCCCTAAAGGATGTTTTTTGCCGTCGTAGACGAGCTTGCCGTCTTTTTTAATCTCGGCTTTCAAAACCTCCCATTTCTGGGGGATAATCCAGCCGTTGTGCTCTCTGCCCGATTTATATTCCAAAACCTTAAAGGGCAATTCCTCGCTTAAAATGCGATTCTGGACATCGGCTCCGTCAGAAACCGGAGTGATAAACAATCCATCAATTTTTTTTAAAATTTCCATCATCTTTTTCATAGTTTTTGGCACGCTATCGCTAAAAATTCTGTGGCTTGGCTCATTTGCTTAGAGGTTCTGGTAGAAATCTCAACTGAAATATTTTCAAAGCCAACTTTCTTCAATATCTCTTCGGCGTCCTTTGGGGTTAAAAAACAGGTTAAGCCACTTCTGTTAAAAGGAACGTCAAGCAAGGGAAGATTTGGGTCAGAGATGTTATCTACCGTCAATTTATCTATGTATTTGCCGTTGCTGCGAAGAAAGGAGGTGCTTTTTGCTCCAAGTGCCATTGAAAAAAACGTCCTTCTTTTTTCAAGCACCTGAAAATCTCTTGATAAGCTCTAAAGTGTCCCTTCAGGTCAAGGTGCTGCATTGAAACAATGTCAAAAATCACATCAAAAAATTCGTTCTCAAAGCCAAGCTTTGTCATGTCTGCCAAACTAATCTTGGCTTTAACCTGCCGATAATCCAGCATTTCCTGACATAATTTAAGGGCGGTTGGGGAAGCATCTATGCCGTAAGCGTCAAACCCTTCTTGAGAAACCATCCATAAGTTGGCTCCGCTTCCGCAGCCAAGCTCCAAAACTTTTGTTTCGCCTCTTTCCTTTAAAGAAAAATAATTGGCAGCCAGGAAACGAATTAAAGCTTCGTTGGGATATCTTCTTTGAGAACTAAACCCGTTTTCTTGATACTTTTTTTCCCAAACGTCCATATTTTTAATTTGGTTTTAATCCCCTGGCGTCGTAAGCCGCCCTAAAGGTTAACGCTTTCTCTATTTTTGCTAAGGGGGTATATAATCTGCCGCCTAATTCAACAGAACCGATAATATTTTTTCCGGCGCTGTTTAAAACCTTTTTCACCATCAAAAGACCGCCAAGGGTGGCGACAAAAATTCCCTGCTTATTCTTTCTGACAACAATGCCAGAAGAGAAAGGATGGTATTCTTCCTGAGACTTCAAAGTCTGACAGTCCTTAAGAAAAACTTTCTTGCCGTTTAAATAGGTTGCCGCTCCCGGGTAAGGGTCGTCAAAAGCATTGATAAACAGGCAAATGTCTTCTCCGAGCCAATTCCAATTAATCAGTCCGTTAAATTTAGTGGATAAAAAAGGATAATATGAACTTTCTTTTTCCACCATCCTTGTTATTTAAGTGTAATATTGAGT
>CAYYIZ010000076.1:0-2386 GCA_964472105.1 uncultured Candidatus Saccharibacteria bacterium
CAGGGAACCGCTAATTTCTTTTGCTTCTTGATAACTTTTAAAAATATTGGTAATATCTGCCATTTGGGGTAATTGGGGCTGGAAATTTACATAAACGAAAAGCCCGCCTAACAAAGCAGCCATTAAAACTAATGAGCTGACTACCAAAGCGGGCCTTCTAATTGGAATATGAAATATTGAGAAGGGAGAGGTTTCTAATTTCTCCAATTCCCTTCCAAAGATTTGATTTTTAGTAAAAGAAACCCAATATTTATTGGGCTTTATCTGATTAAGAGTTTTTATTTTTTTAATAACTTGAGAGTCGCGCATAATTGGCCGAATTTTTGCCTTTCTATATTTATAACGGGTTTTTCGCCTATTCGTTACACGCTTAACAACCACTCAATCACTCATCTTTTCTCTCAGCTCCTTTAAGGCCCGGTGAATCATCACCCTAACCGTTCCCTCGGGTTTCCCTATAATTTGAGCAATATCTTTGTTGGAAAATCCGTCTAAATAGCGCCAAATGAGCACATTTTGGTGCTCGTCTTTTAATTGACCCAAAGAACTCCTCATAACTTCAAGGTCTGATTGAAGCTGCTGTTTTTCTTCAATTGCCGGGTCTGGATCAACAATTTGCTCCGCCGCAGTAGAAATTACTTGAAATTTAGCTTTTCCCCGGTAATAGTTGGCAATTTCGGCCCGGGCAATCTGAAAAAGATAAGCTGGGACGTTTTCAATCTCTTTTTGCTTCTTTTTACTAATTCTGTTCATTCTGTCCCAACCCTTGGCAATAACCTGTCCGGTCAAATCCTCGGCTGTCTCTTGAGAGCCAACTTTTAGAAAAACAAAGCGGTAGATCTTCCCTACATATATATCGTAGATTTTAGCAAATTTTTTCTTCGGGTTTCTCATAAAATAGATATGGAATAGATTTAGAAAAGTAGGACATTTCCTTGTCCTACGTTAGGACAAACATTGTCCTACCCCTGTCCTATCTCTGTCCCTCCGGTAACCTGTATAAAGTCGTGTTCGCGTCCCCCAATCTTTCAACCAATCCTTTGGCCAAAAGATATTCAAAGTCCCTTCTCAATGTCCTTTTGCTTACTTCCGGAAAAATTAATGTAAAATCCCTAACTTGGCCTGTTTTTCTCTCTCGGAGAATTTCCAGAATCTTCTTGCCTCTCTCGTTTCTTAGATTATCTAAAGAAAACAGGGCAAAGCTCTTTTCTTGGACCTGTTTTTCCGGTTTTTCTTCCTTTCTTTCAAAAATCAGCTCCTTAAGTTCTTCCCCTATCTTACTATATTCTTTTTTTAAAACAAAGAAATTGGCTTTTTCCACCCAATCTTGGTTCTCCGCTATCTCAAAAAAGCCCTCCAAAACCTTAATGTTCCTTAAAATTTGCCCTGGCAGCTCTTTTCCTTCTTCTTTAGCTAAATTTACTGGATTTTTAGAAAAAAACAAGACCGAATCAGCCAAAATCTGATTCGCCCTTTCTCTGATGTCAAATTTCAAGACTTCTTTTCCGGGGAAAAGCTCGGTCACCCGATAAACTGCCAAAGTAAGTTTTACAAAATAATCTTTGTCCACAATAAAATTATCCCGATAGAAATAATATTAGCAAAATTAAATCCATTGTGCAACTTCATTCAAGAACAGAGCCATAACAGAAAGGCGGAACACGGGGTTCCGCCTTTTAAATAAAGCATAAAGCAGTCTTAAGTCGGTTATTCGTAAAGAGCCACGAAAGAGTTTTCTACCCATAAATGATTGCCGTTGGGTAGTTTGAATACAAGGTATACTATTGGAGAATAAAGACTAAATTTCTCAAATATCCTACGTACCTCTTCCGGCATCTTCTCTCTAAGCTCATCGGGTCTCCCTCTGGCTGCAATCTCTGCGTCTTTCACTAGAAAACAAGTCGTTACGGAGCCCTCTATTGCTATACTAACCCTACACCCAATTTCCAAAAAAATCCTTAGAAGAGAACAAACACCGCCAAAAGGCGATTTAACCCTTTCCCCAAAATCTTCCTTGTCTTGAGCTACAGCAGCAACATAGCCGTCTGGATCTTTGTCTTCGAGCTCAATAATAGAACCTCTATCTAAACAAACAAGTTTCATTCTTCCTTCTCCTTTCTATTTTCCCTTTCTCCATCCTCGAATTTTTCCTGCAACATTTCTACTTTTTGCCCTTATTTTTGCCCTTAAAGCCCCTTTCATTCTTGGGGTCGGAACGCTTCCAGGACTATAGGGACTATTCAGCAAAAGCATTGGTGGAATTCTCCCACCCTTGTTCCTTCTCCTGCTCATTCTTCTACCTCCTCTTTCTACTTTATATAAAGATTGTAAAAGAGCACAGTGCTATCTTAATAAATCATCCCAAAAAAGTCAATTAAAAAGATGA
>CAYYIZ010000077.1:0-2268 GCA_964472105.1 uncultured Candidatus Saccharibacteria bacterium
GATTAAATTGTTCAACCATTTCACTTAAACACTCCTCACTTTGGGAAAGAAGCTGTAAAATTATCAAAAAAGTGATAAAGCCGGAATCAGCATAAAAGTTTTCTTTAAAAGAATAGTGCCCGGAAACCTCACCGCTTAAAACACCTCCTTCGTTTTTCATCCGCTCAGCTAAATTCGCATAACCAACTTTTTCCCGCAACGCAGTGCCTCCCATTTTCTTAATAATTTCTGGAACTGCTCGCGAACAAATAACATTATAAACAAAAATCGTACCCAGTTTGTTTTCTAAAAAATATTTGGCTAAAAGGATTAAGGTAGTATCTCCTCGCAGAAAATTACCTTTGTTGTCTACTAAAAAAATTCTATCTGTGTCCCCATCAAAAATAAAACCAACATCGGCGCCTTCGTTTATTACCCTCTCCTGCAGGGGTCTGTGGCTTTCGGGCATTAAAGGATTTGAAGGATGCACTGGAAAATTTCCGTCAAGCTTAAAATTCATCTTTATCAACTCTATGGGCAGTCGTTTTTCGATGAGGGGCACGACTTTACCAGCCATACCATTACCAGCATCCACAACAATCTTTAATCTTTTAATTTTAGATACCTCAACAAAAGAAAAAATGTGATTAAGCCAGTTCTGCCAAATATCTTTTTTCTCTAACGAACCGGCAATAGCTGGTTTAACAAAATTTTCCGACTCAAATATTTTTTTTATATCTGTGCCACGAATAATATTAATGCCTTTTTCATCTCGTGTTACCATCTTAAAACCATTATATTGCTTAGGATTATGGGAAGCCGTAATCATAATTCCTCCATTATACTTTTCTCCTCCAACAGCAAAATAAAGTGCGTCAATAGACACCATACCTAAATCGATTACTTTGGCTCCGCTTTGTTTCAATCCTGCAACAAGGCCTTCAAACAACTCCTGACCGCCCAATCTCATATCTCTGCCAACCGCTATTGTCCGAACTCCCGTTAAGCTAACGAAAGCTCTGCCGATAATTTCAGCCGACTCTTTGTTAATTTCTTCTGGATAAATGCCTCGGATGTCGTTGGCCTTGAAAATACTGGAGTTAATTTTTGACATATAGGTTATTGTATAAAATTATTTGACTTTTAACAATATATCAAGTAAATTAACTTATACTATGCAACTTTACGAACTCACCTATTTAATTTCACCGGAATTGAACGAAGAGGCACTGGAGAAATTGTCTCAAGAAATTAATTCCTTAATTGCAAAAACTGGAAAGGTTTTAAGGTCTGTAAGTCCCAAAAGAATGAATTTAGCTTATTCTATTCAGGATAAACAGACGGCCGCTCTGGCAACTTTTGAATTTCAAGCTGCTCCCGAACAAATTGACAACTTAAAAAAAGAACTTGCCAAAGAGAAAAATATCTTAAGATTTTTGTTGATTAAAAAGAAAGGAGCTGAGAAGATTAAAAAGAAAAGAGAGTTAAAGAAAATAGAAGGGGTAGAGCCGGTTTTAAAAAAAGAACTTGTTGAATCAGTTGAATTAGAAAAAAAGGTCGGGCTGAAAGAGATCGGGGAGAAATTAGAAAAAGTATTAAAAGAATAAATAATGAACTTAAACAAAGTTTTCATTTTGGGCAATTTGACCAGAAACCCGGAAAAAAGAAGCCTGCCCTCAGGCCAACCTATTGTTTCTTTCGGCATGGCAACCAACCGTTTCTATACTCCTCAAGGCGGAGAAAAACGGCAGGAAACCGAATTCCACAACGTCACTATTTTTGGCAGATTGGCGGAAATTGCCTCTCAATATCTACAGAAGGGTTCTTTGGTGCTTATTGAGGGACGACTAAGAACCAGGTCCTGGCAGGATTCTTCCGGAGTGAAACATTTTAGAACGGAAATTATTGCCGAGAACCTACAACTTGGCCCAAGAACAGGGATTAACAGCCAAAAGAGCCAAAACAGTCAAAACAGCCAAATTGGAGCAACCAATTTCAAAAAAGAACCCGTTATTGAAAATACTGTCAAAAACGAGCATATTCCGATAATAGAAGAAAAATCTCCCGAGACCAATCCTAAAAACGAGGATACCGGAGAAGTGGACGTAAAAGAAATACCATTTTAAATATATGCATTGTTTCTTTTGTCAACGCAACATCAAAGAGATTGATTTTAAAGATGCCCAAACTTTGAAGCGTTTTACCTCTGCTTCAGAGAAAATCAAATCAAGAAAAAAGACGAGTCTTTGTGCTCAACATCAAAAAAAATTGGCTCAAGCCATAAAAAGA
>CAYYIZ010000078.1:0-2263 GCA_964472105.1 uncultured Candidatus Saccharibacteria bacterium
GGCAAATTATGGCTGTCATTAAGAAAGATATGGCTCGAAAGAATTTAATGCTAGCCAAGAGGTAAGGGCAATTTCAAAGAAATTTTTAAATCTTTGTCCTTACCTCAGTTTTTTTATTTCAAAATAAAAAACCAGCTACGCGCTGGTGTTTTTAATTTAAATTGAGTTTTTGGTTTTGGCCATATTTTATTAACTCATTCCAATATTTTTCCTTGTCTGTCTATTTCTCCCTCTAATATCCTGGTGGAGGAGATGGGCTTTCCATCGTCAGCCAAAACAAACTCTATTTTAACAATTTCCATAGGTTTTCTATTTCTTTTTTGGCGCTCTTTGTTAATAAACACGGCTGTTGGATAGGTGGAGGGACAAACAACAATGTAGCTGAAGTCCTCTTCCAGGGTGGGACCGAATTTGTCTTCAATCTTTACTATCTTAGCTTCTATTGAAAACTCCTGAGCAATGAAATCTTCCAGTTCTTTTAATCTCGCTTTAAAATCCTTGACCTTTTCTCTCCTGAGTCCCTCAGCCATCGTATTAGAGGTTAAACCAATGGTTACCTCTCCCAGTTCAAAAGCCCTCCTCAGGAATGCTTTATGTCCCTCGTGCAGCATATTAAACGTCCCGCCTGTGATAACTTTTTTCATATTTTTTTGATTATTCCTTCCTTTATTCTATCAAAAAATCTAACTTCTTATATTATAGAGAACCAACCGGACCATCGGGATCAATTTGTTCTTTCAAGTTCTCGTAGGGAATTTTTACTTCCTGCGGACCGAGAGCATATGGAACTACCCGATAAGGGTCAAAAATTATAATTAAACCATCTTCTGAAATCCCGACTTTTTCATAATTTTCAGTTTTTGGAGCCGTGCCGCTTTTAATCATTTCCTTGAGAAGTTCATTCTCATCTTTAAATTTTTCCAAAAGTTCATTTTCGGCAAATTCAGAAATAGCTTCCAGGTAATTAGATTCTGGCTTAAAAAAATCAGGCAACTTAATTAGTTCGCCTCCGACAATGTCGTAGTTGAAAACCTGAGTCAGGCTATTGGGATGGGCCGCCCCAGAAAAATATTCTGAGTTAGTGAACCCAATACTCAAAAGGCTATCGGTCAGCAACAAAACAGCATAATCGCTGTAAAAGCCATGCTTCATCTCTCCAAAGAGCTCCATCTCTCCTGTTCCGCTTTTGAAATTTTCAATAAATTCCAAAACATAATCTTTAATATCCTGATTCGTTCTACTTTCCACTGCTTCACTGCTTATGCCAACAATCTTCGGGAAATTGACGTCCAAGACGTAATTTACATCTTCGCCTTCTTCTTTAATTATTTCTGTTTCTGCACTCAACTGCTGGGGTTCACCCGTTTTTTCTGAATCTTTGTTCTTGATAAAGTAAAGCAGGCCTCCCCCAATAACAATAATAGCCAGAACAAAAATAAAAATCTTTGTTTTCATAAGTCTGCTTAAGTATTAAACTTTTTTACGATGTTCAACCTTTTACTATTTTAGCAAAAAATCGCCTCCTTGTCCTGAGCGAAGCCGAAGGATTGGCGACTTTTGTTTCAACTTCGGACTGAAAGCTCCTCTTACAGTTATGGCTGTAAAATATCCTCCGTCCTGCCATTAACTGAAATTATAACGTCATCTATGGCGGGAAATTGTTTGAGGGTTTCGGTAATTTGAGCCCTGATGGCCGCTACCCGACAAGAACCCCCCATCTGAAACTCCAATTGCTCATCAAAATCAACTTTGGCTATACTGTTTTCAATGGTTAAGCTTTGAATTCTCACTCCTGAATTTATGTTCGAAACAAAGCCCTGATTAATCTCTTCTTGGGTTGCTCCTCGTAAAAGAGCCTCTGTGGCCGCTTTGGCAATTGCTGAGGTTTTAGGAGTCTGTCTTTCAATAGCTATAGTTCGAGAACAATCAAAATACGGTTCATTTACGAAACGGGAGTCGCTCAAAAATATTTTTACGGTCATAAACTCTTGTGAAATTTCTGGCGTCTCTTTGAAGTAAATCGGGATTATTAATTCGTCTGCGTGTTCTGGCAATCCTGACGGATTGTCTTTTTCCAAAACCAATCTGCCTTTTGAGGTAGAAGGAACTGCAAAAGGAAGCACAGCGTCAAATGCTACAAAATCTTCTGTCATCCAATCGCCCAAGGCCTGAACCGGTGTTGCACCTAAGAGGAAACCATTGTCATCAAAAAGTTTAACCGGGAAGCTAGCTTCAAAAAACCAAAACCCTCTTGCTTCTCCTC
>CAYYIZ010000079.1:0-2256 GCA_964472105.1 uncultured Candidatus Saccharibacteria bacterium
TGGTGACTTTTTCTTTTAATTCCTGAGGGAAATAATCGCTGTTTAAAATTATATTCTGGAATTCGGTTGCCAAGTGAATTTCAAGAACTCCTGCTTCTGGAAATTTTTTAAAGTCTTGTTCGGGCAGAGTTGAAGCACCGTGCTGGACAACTCCAGCTATATTATATTCCCTGGCTTTTTTTGTAAGATTCTCTAAAAGTTGAATGTCTGTTTTCCCACCTTTACCATGGGCAGTTCCAGTTTGAACAGCAATTTTAATCAGACCCTTTAAATCGCCATATTGAGAAAGTTCCTTATTGTAACCTTCAATAAACCTTTGGAATTCTTCCAAAGTAGTATTCTCCCCACCTATCTCTCCCACTTCTCCGCCAATTGAAATAGTTATTTCCTTTGGTTCCAGTTTTCTGATAATTGAGGTAAATTTTGCTGTTTGAAGGGAATTTTCTTCCAAAGACAGGGACGAACAATCAATGTCTATATTATAAAAACCAGCTTTGATTGCTCGAGAAATTAAATTTTCTAAATCGCCTATAGTCGGATTGAAATGATCGCCTTGAAAAAAGAGAGTTCCTTTGAATTTTTCTTTCTCTGCTGCTCCAGTTATATATCCAACATATTCTTCGGGTGATTGGTCGGTGTAGCCCATTTCAGATTGAGCCAACTCAATAATAAAAGCCCCGGCTTTTTCTTTTTTGGCTGCTCTAAAAAGGGTTTTGGCAACGTCAAAAGTTAAAGTGCGAATGTTAAAAGCAGGAACGGTAAAACCTTTGCAGTCCCCTTTTGCTATTTTCTCATAGAGTTTTTGGGTAGAAGCTAACAATGTATTGCCTGAGCGATTACTTAAGTCAATAATTTATTTAATATCTTATTAACCATCTCGGGACTTGCCTTTCCTTTTGTTTGAGCCATAACCTGCCCGACCAAAAACTGCAAAGCTGTTTTTTTGCCTTTTTTGTAATCTTCTACCGGCTGGGGGTTTTTATCAATTATCTCTTTAACAATATTTTCCAACTCTCCCGTGTCGGTTATCAGCCTTAGCCCTTTCTCTTCAATAATCTGAGAGGGGTCTCCTCCGCTGTCAAACATTTCTTTAAGTAAAGTTTTGGCAATCTTGCTTGAAATTTCACCAAGATAAATCATACTTGTAAATTCAGCAAAATTTTCCGGAGTAACCGGAAAATCCTTGTCAGTAACTGATCTTCCTTCTAAAATTCCTTGAAGGTCGGTTGAAATATAGTTTGAAGTTAGTTTAACCAATCTCTTAAATTCACTTTCTGAGACTTCCTCCTCCAGTTTCTTTGCCTTTACCCAATTGCTTAATTCTGAAACAACTTTTTCAAAATATTCCCCTAAATCCTTTTGAAGAACATAAAGCTCTATTTCTTTTTCACTAAGGGCATATTCTTTTTTAAATCTTTCTCTTCTCTGAGAAGGCAATTCTGGAATTTCCGCTTTTATCCTGTCTAAAAATTCCTCGCTCAATTCCAATGGTGGCAGGTCGGGTTCCGGGAAATAACGGTAATCTTGAGCTTCTTCTTTTGTTCTTTGAGAAAAAGTTATTCCTTTTCCCTCGTCCCAACCCCTTGTTTCTTGAATAATCTTCTCTCGTTTTTCTAAAGCTTCTTTTTGCCTCTCAATCTCGTATTCAATTGCTTTCTCTACCGCCCGCAAAGAGTTTAAATTTTTTATTTCTACTTTTGTCCCCAACTCTTTCGAATTCTTCAATGCCAAAGAAATATTAACTTCGCACCGCATCTGCCCCTTTTCCATATTAGCTTGAGAAACCTCAAGGTACCTCAAAATTAACTGCAGCTGACGAGAAAATTCTCTGGCTTCTTCAGGGGAGTTAATGTCGGGTTCGGTAACCAACTCCATCAAAGGAATTCCCGCTCGGTTAAAATCAACTAAAGAATAATTGGCTCCCGCCGGATGAATTAGTTTTCCCGTATCTTCTTCAAGATGAACTCTTTCTATTTTTGTCCGTTTCGGGGTGGGGCTGGAGATTTCTAAAAAGCCATTTTTACCAATAGGGACAGCGTATTGAGAAATTTGATAGCCCTTGGGAAGGTCGGGATAAAAATAATTCTTTCTTTCAAAATGAGTGTTTTTTTGTATTTGACAATTTAGAGCTTGGGCGGTTTTAACAACCATTCTGACCGCATTCTTATTAATTACCGGCAGAGTTCCCGGCTGAGCAGTGCAGACCGGACAGATATTAACATTGGCTTGCTTGGCATCGGGGTCATTCCAGCAACT
>CAYYIZ010000080.1:0-2237 GCA_964472105.1 uncultured Candidatus Saccharibacteria bacterium
GCATTATTTGGCCTAAAGAAATAGCTCCTTTTGACGTTCATTTAGTTCAATTACAAGAGAGTCCCGCCGTTAAGAAAAAAAGCCAGGAAATCTACCATACTTTACTTAAAACAGGGATTGAAGTATTATATGATGACAGAGAAGGAAAGTCGCCGGGCGAAAAATTTGCCGATGCTGATTTAATCGGTATACCAATCAGAATTGTAGTTAGTGAGAGAACTCTACAAAAGGACTCGGTTGAAGTAAAAAGAAGAGAGGAAGAAAAAACAGATTTGGTAAAAATAAATAAATTACCATCTTTTTTAGAAAAATATGTTAAATAAATTTCTATCATATTTTACCCAGGACATTGCCATTGACCTGGGAACTGCCAATTCTTTGGTTTATGTTCGGGGGAAGGGAATTGTTATAAACGAACCCTCGGTTGTTGCTTTAAACCAGAAAACTGGCCAGATTTTAGCGATTGGTGAAGAAGCAAAAAAAATGGTTGGCAGAACACCCGCTCACATTCAGGCGGTTCGACCTCTGGTCAGGGGGGTAGTTTCTGATTTTGAGGTTACCGAGCAGATGTTGAAATACTTTATTGAAAAAGTTCACAAAAGAAAATTCGTCTTCGGAGCTTGGCCCAGAGTTATTATCGGCGTTCCCTGTCGGGTAACTGAGGTAGAAAAAAAAGCAGTTGAGGATGCAGCGAAAAATGCCGGAGCAAGAGAAGTATTTTTAATAGAAGAACCAATTGCCGCAGCCATTGGAGCAAGGATGCCAATTCAGGAGGCAAAAGGAAATTTTTTAATTGATATTGGAGGAGGAACCACCGAAATTGCCGTCATCTCGCTTGGGGGAATAGTTACCTCTCAAAGCTTGACAATTGCCGGAGATAAACTTTCTGAAGACATAATTCAAACTGCTAATTGGAGAACGGTCAGCTGAGGAAGCGAAGATAAGCATTGGTTCGGCTCTTCCCCTCAAGGAAAAGAGAGAGGCTCCGCTTCGGGGAAGAAATTTAGTCACCGGTCTCCCGGAAGAAATTATTATTGTTTCAGAAGACATAAGGCGGGCAATGGAAAAATCTTTAGAGCAAATTGTTGAAGCAACCAAAGCAGCCATTGAGGCAACCCCGCCCGAATTACTCAGCGATGTAATGTCGGAGGGAATTTATTTGGTTGGCGGAGGGGCATTACTGCGGGGATTCGACACGTTGTTGAGTCAGCAAACTAAAATGCCGGTTAAAATTATTGAAGACCCTTTAACCGCCGTGGCTCGAGGAGGAGGAATAGTTTTGGAAAATCTTGATAATTTAAGGGAAATTTTAACCGAAGTAGAATCAGGAGAAATGCCAAAGTAAAAATATATGATTTCCAAAGAAGAAGTAAAACATATTGCTCAATTGGCTCGCCTGGGACTCAAAGACAAAGAGATTGAAAAAATGCAAAAAGAGTTATCAACAATTTTAGATTACATTAAGCTGTTAGAGAAAGTTGACATCTCCGGAATTAAAGCAACGTTCCATTCAATTCCAATTGGCAATGTTATGAGAGAAGATAAGATTAAACAGGAAAGCTCGGAAACAGTCAATAAAATTTTGGCCGGAGCTCCGGCAGCCGAAAAAGGCCATTTTAAGGTAAAAGGAATCCTTAAGTAAAAAAATGGAGCTTAAAGATTTTACAATTTCTGAAATCCATCAAGGGCTGAAAAAGAAAGAATTTTCGGCCCAAGAACTATCTCAATCTTATCTAAAAAAAATAAAATCGGAAGATAAAAAAATTGGGGCTTTTCTGGAAATAAGCGAAAATTTAGCTGTGTCTGAAGCAAAAGAAGTTGACGAATTAATTTCCAAGAGAGAGGAGATTGATTCTTTGGCGGGAATCCCCATAGCCGTTAAAGATAATATTTTAGTAAAAGATTTAAAATGTACGGCTGCCTCAAAAATTCTGGAAAACTATCAAGCTCCTTACAATGCGACTTGTTTAAAAAAACTAAGAGAAAAAAATGTTGTTGTTTTGGGCAAAACTAATCTTGATGAGTTTGCTATGGGTTCTTCAACCGAGTATTCGGCTTTTAAGAAAACGCACAATCCCCGCGATTTAACTCGGGTGCCCGGCGGCTCTTCCGGTGGACCAGCGGCTGCTGTGGCAGCTAATGAATGCTGTTTCAGCTTAGGGTCTGATACCGGTGGTTCAATCCGTCAGCCCGCCTCTTTCTGCGGAGTAGTTAGCTTGAAGCCCACTTACGGCGCT
>CAYYIZ010000081.1:0-2194 GCA_964472105.1 uncultured Candidatus Saccharibacteria bacterium
AAAGATACCTACTTGGAGGACCCTCAATTTTTGCCCGATCCTCAGTGCTGGCGTCTATTTAAATGAAATAAATAATTAAAGCTATGAAACGCGTTGATATTAAATTGGGTTTTCAATGCAATAACCATTGTCGGTTTTGCGTTCAGGGAAACAAGAGAGAGAAATATCCCAATAAAACGACCAAACAAATCAAAGAGATTTTAAGGAAGACGTGTAAAAAATATGACGGAGTTGTTTTTACCGGAGGCGAACCGACAATCAGGAAAGATTTGCCAGAGCTCGTTCAATATGCAAAAGATTTAGGGTTTAAGGTTATTCAAATCCAGACTAACGGCCGGATGTTTGCTTATAAAAATTTCTGTCAAACGCTGATTAAAAAAGGAGCTAATGAATTTGCCCTGGCTTTGCACGGACATACAGCCTACCTTCACGACAGCTTAACTACGGTTCCAGGAAGCTTTGCTCAGACCGTAACCGCCATAAAAAATCTTAAATCTTTGGGACAGCGCGTTCTGATGAATACGGTAATTACCAAACCTAATTACAAATACCTTCCCCAAATTGCCAAACTTTTGGTAAATTTAGGAGTAAACCAATTTCAATTTGCTTTTGTCCATATTAATCAAATGATTCTTTCCAGTCCTAAACTAATAGACGAGATTGTTCCTCAGAAGTCCAAGGTTATGCCTTACGTTAAGAAGGGACTGCAAATTGGCATTGACGCAGGAGTATCCGTTATGACGGAAGCCATCCCTTATTGTTTTATGAAAGATTATGAGGAGTATATTGCTGAAAAAGTGATTCCCGATGGAGCAGTTTATGACGCCGCCTGGTCTATAGAAGATTACAGCAAATATCGTAAAACAGAAGGCAAAGCCAAAGGTCCCGATTGTCCGAAATGCAAACATTATAGAGTTTGCGAGGGTCCCTGGAAAGAATATCCTCAAATTTTTGGCTGGGATGAATTTAAGCCGGTTGAAAGTTAATTTTTATGAAGAATAACAATTCAAAACGGATATTCTTAGCTATGCTTGGTTTTTCTTGTAATAATAACTGCGTTATGTGCACCACCAAGCCAAAGGGCAAGAAGTATGATGACAGAAATACTGAAGAAGTAATCAAAGATTTAGAAAGAGGAATAAAACAGGGCTTCAAAAGAGTAGAATTTACCGGAGGTGAGCCGACCATCAGAGAAGATATTTTAGAATTGGTAAAGCGTGCTAAAGATTTGGGTTACGGAGATATTGGCTTGAGCACCAACGGAAGGATGCTAAGTTATAATGATTTTGCTAAAAAAATTATTAAAAGCGGGGTAAGACGAATTAATTTTTCTCTTTATGGTCCGAGAGCAGAACTTCATAACGCTATTACCCGTACGCCAAAGAGTTTCCAGCAAACTATTCAGGGAATCAAGAACGTTCAAAAACTTCCGAATACCAATGTTATCGTTAATACGGTGGTTTCCCAACTGAACTACCAGCAGCTCACCCAGATAGGAGAGCTTCTTTCTTCTCTGGAAATTAAGTTTTTCAACATTTTAGACCTTATTCCCGATGGTTATGCCAAAGATTTTTATAAAACTCTGGTGGTGAAAACAAATGATTTATCATTTGCCTTAAATAATCTCAGCAACATCTTAGATAAATTTAACCTGATTACTTTTTTTGATTTCCCCCTCTGTTTTTTCAAGCCGGAGCTAAGAGATGATTCCCGCACCACTTTTATTACGGCTGAAGGCAGAAAAACCAGTGCTCAGCAGGTAGGATACCGGCCGAGGAGATTTGAAAAAGAAAAAGGAAATATCTATTTAGATATTCATAAAGAACGGATAGAGATTTGCCAGAGATGCCGGTTTTTTAAAGAATGCGGGGGAGTATGGCAGGACTACTTAAATTTATACGGCCCAAAAGAAATTATTGCTTTGGCTCAAAAGCATAAATGTTTATCAAAGTCATGAAAGTCAGTCCCTATATTTATATTGGCTATAATTGTAATAACAACTGCCTCTTCTGTTCGGAAGCCGATGAATATATGGAGAGATTGAAAGTGAAAAGCACCGGAGAGCTTAAAAAAGAGATTTCCCGGGCCAGAACCCATTATGATTCCATCAATTTTATGGGCCGGGAGCCAACCCTGAGAAAAGATTTTATTGAATTGCTGGGATTTACCAAAGGAATAGGCTTCAAGCAGGTCG
>CAYYIZ010000082.1:0-2171 GCA_964472105.1 uncultured Candidatus Saccharibacteria bacterium
ATAACACTATAAAGGTACACGTTATTCATAAAAATTATTTAAAAGTTATTTTACTAATTCGAATTATTCTATATTTTCATTCCCCGTAAAGCTTTGGTGCGCTCTTCAATCGGGGGATGGGTCATAAAAAGTTTGGTGAACCAGCTTTTGGATTGTTTTCCCTTGAAGGGAGAAGAAATAAAAAGATGGGAAGTGGCGTTGTTGGCTATTTTCATTGGAGATGAATCCAAGGAAATTTTTTCCAAAGCCCGAGCCAATCCTTCAGGGTATCTGGTTAAAAGAGCGCCTGAAGCATCGGCTAAAAACTCTCTTTTCCGGGAAATGGCTAAACGGATTAAAGTGGCTGCCAAAGGAGCCAAAATTGCCGCTACCAATCCTAAAATTAAAATAATCAGCCCGGCCGACCCTCCGCTTCGGGAACTTCTTCTTCCTCCCATTCCTCCCCAAAAGCTTATTCTTAAAAACCAGTGAGAAATCAAAGCGATAATGCCAGCTAAAATAACGACAACTGTTTGCAAGAGAATATCTCTGTTTTTAATGTGGCTGAGCTCGTGGGCAATTACTCCTTCAAGCTCTGCTTTTTCTAATTTTTTTAAAAGTCCTTCGGTAACGACAACCACCGCGCGTTTTTCATTTCTGCCGGTGGCGAAAGCATTTGGCTGGGATTCTTTCAGGATGTAAATTTTGGGCATTGGGGTGCCGGCGGTAATGCAAAGGTTTTCAACGATCCGGTAGAGTTCGGGGGCTTGCTCTTTTTTAATCGGTTGGGCATGAGTCATTTTCAGAACAATCTTGTCGGAATGCCAATAACTGATAAAGCTCATTGAAACGCTGAAAATTACCGCAATGATTAAAATTAAAGAATTTCCCAAAAGCTGGCTGAAAAGCCAGCCCAAAGCAATGATAAAAACCAAGAATAGAGTAATCAACAACCAGGTTTTTCTGACATTTGATTCAGCTTGGGAATAAAGAGTTGCCATAGAGAAAAATTTTCAATTTTCAATTTTCAATTAAAAGCTTACCTTGGGCGTTTCTCTGGCGGCTGCCTCTTCAAGCTCAAACAACTCCATCTTTTTGAAGTTAAAGATTTTAGCGACAACATTTGAGGGAACGCTTTCAATCTTAATGTTTAAATCCCTGACATTGCTGTTGTAAAATCTTCTGGCCGCTTGAATTTTATCTTCGGTATCACGCAGTTCTCTTTGCAGCTCCAGAAAGTTCTGCGATGCCTTAAGATCGGGGTAATTTTCTGAAACAGCAAAAAGGGATTTCAAGGTATTGCTCAGCATATTTTCTGCTTGAGCTTTTTCTTTCGGGCCTTGGGCTCCCATTGCCTGCGTTCTGGCTTGAGTAACTTTCTCAAAAAGTTCTCTTTCGTGGGCCGCGTATCCTTTTACCGTTTCCACCAAATTAGGTATCAGATTATATCTCCTTTTCAATTGGACATCAATATCCGACCAAGCCTCTTTGCCTCGGTTTTTCTTTGTAACTAAACCATTGTAAGTTCCGCCAAACCAAAGAACAAAAACAGCAACTACAAATAGAATTATGTAAAGAGTCATAGATTTTATGATTAAATTTTTTGACCTTTAAATTAAATAACTTAGCCGATTGCCTATTTTGGCAACCCAGAAATTATTTTAGTGATTATTGGGTGCTGGGTGGCGAATTTGTAATTCAACAGTTTTAAGATTGTCAGAAAGTCTGAAAGTTCTGATTTAAACGTTTCCGGACCGGTAAATATCTCTACCCCTTCTTTTACTAAGTTCTTAAAGTAATTCTCTAAAACCTCTTTTTTGTCTTTTTCTTTCAAGTAGTCAATAACTTTTTTAAACTCTCCCCTGTCCAGCCAAATGCCCTGACACAAATTGCAAAGATCAATTTCTATATCAGAGTCGCCGTAAGTTACAGAATACAAAGGTACTTGGCAGACTGGACAAATTTTTTGAGCTTGAGAAATTTTAAACTTTGCTTCCTCTTTCCATAAATCAATATCCAGCCAATTTAAATCTTTGTCTTTTGCATCTTTCGCTTCCCTTAACTCGTCCTGCTCAAACCAAAGCCCCAGACACTTGGGACAATAGTCAATTTCGGTGTTATGAAAAACCGCTTTTTTTAATCCTGTTTTGCAACTTGGACAAGTCATCATTTTCATAATATCACAATGATGA
>CAYYIZ010000083.1:0-2099 GCA_964472105.1 uncultured Candidatus Saccharibacteria bacterium
CTCAACCGGAAAGATTTTAGCTCTGGCTAATTTTCCCAGCTTTGACCCCAATCAATATTCAATCCAGGAGGATTTTGAGATATTTCTTAATTCTTCGGTTCAAAAACTTCACGAGCCGGGTTCTATTTTTAAGCCGATTACCATGGCTGGGGCGTTGGAGGAAAGATTAATAACTCCAGAGACTGAGTACGAGGACAAGGGCTTAGTGGAGCTTGGCGGCCCCCCGATTTATAATTTTCAGAAAAGAGTTTGGGGTATTCAAAGTATGACCGACGTTCTGGAAGAATCAATCAATACCGGGGCTGTTTTTGTCCAGCAAGAGCTTGGCAGTAAAAGATTTTTAGATTATGTTGAGAAGTTTGGTTTTTTTGAAAAAACCGATATTGACTTGCAAGCCGAGGCATTTTCTTTAAATGAAACTTTGAAACATGGTTATCCCCGTGATTTTGCCACAGCCGCCTTTGGACAGGGAATCCAGGCAACGCCAATCCAAATAGTTCGCGCCTTCGGAGCAATAGCTAACGGCGGAAAACTGATGAAGCCCTACATTGTTGAAAAAATAGTTGAAGCCAATGGCAAAGAAACTATTATTGAACCCCATGTTCAGGGAACGGCAATTTCCGAAAGAACGGCTGCCAAACTTACTTCAATGTTGGTTAGTGTGGTTGAACAGGGATCAGGCAGGGGAGCAAAAATTGCCGGATATTTTATTACTGGTAAAACAGGAACAGCCGAGGTTCCCCTGTCCTCTGGTGGATATTCTGAACACGAAACAATTCATAGTTTTATCGGCTATTTCCCGGCTCTGTCTCCCAGGATTTTAATTTCAATTAAACTGGACTATCCCAAGGGAATTGGCACGGCCGGCTACTCTACCGTTCCATTTTTTAAGAAATTGGCAAAATACATCATTGATTTATGGCAAATCCCTCCCAGCTACGAATGAAAAAGAAGCACTTGCCAGCTTCTTTATTTGTGGTAGAATAAACAGAGTTGGCCCTATCGTCTAGTGGTTTAGGACGCATGGTTCTCAACCATGTAACTCGGGTTCGACTCCCGGTAGGGCCACCAAGGGCTTTTAACAAAGCTCTTTTTTTATTACAATAGGATAACATGCTCAAAGGCAAGAAATATCATTGGCACACGCTATCTTCCGAAAAAGTTGCCAGGATTTTAAAGACTGAGCCGAAAGACGGGCTTTCAGAAAAAGAAGTTGAAGCCAGACAGAAAAAGCTTGGTTTAAACAAACTTCCCGAAGAGAAACCTCTATCTAGGGTTAGAATATTCCTGTCTCAATTCAAAAGCCCTTTGATTTATGTTTTAGTAATTGCCGGGGCGGTAACTTTAATTTTATGGGAATGGACTGACACAGTAGTGATATTTGCCGTAGTTTTTTTAAATACAATTGTCGGTTATTTTCAGGAGAAAAAAGCATCAGGGGCTTTAAGAGAACTGAAAAAAGTTTTGAAAGTTAAAACGATAGTGCTCAGAGAGGGGAAGAGAAAAGAAATTCCCCAGGAGAATTTGGTTCCGGGAGATATTATAATTTTGAAATCCGGAGATAAGGTACCCGCCGATGGAAGAATAATTGAGAGCTTAAATTTAAAAATCAATGAAGCCGCTTTAACCGGGGAATGGCTGTCAGCGGAGAAAACCACAGACGTTCTGCCCCAAACCACTCCCTTGGCCGACAGAGACAATATGGTTTATATGGGGAGTATCTGCGAAGACGGAGAAGGGATAGTGATTGTTGCTGGAACCGGAGTTAGAACGGAACTGGGTAAAATTGCCAGTTTAGTCAAAGAAACAAAAGAAGAAAAAACTCCTTATCAAAAAAAGCTGGCTCACTTTTCCAAGATTGTCGCCGGACTCATTGGTTTTGTTTCCCTTTTTATTTTTATTGGCGGGGTATCTGCTGGAAGAGAGTTTGTTGAAATGTTCACTACGGCGGTGGCAGTGGCAGTGGCGGCGATTCCCGAAGGATTGCCCATAGCAATGACGGTAATTTTAGCTTTGGGCATGCAAAAAATTCTGAAAAAGAGAGGGTTGGTGCGTAAATTGGCTTCAGCTGAAACCCTGGGAAGCACTTCAATAATTGC
>CAYYIZ010000084.1:0-2086 GCA_964472105.1 uncultured Candidatus Saccharibacteria bacterium
GCATGCCTTATCCACGCCGCCAGCGTTCATCCTGAGCCAGGATCAAACTCTCAAATAAATAAAGAGAACTCGTCCAATCATTTAATTGGACATCAAAAATATTCAATTAGAAAGAACAAACTATTTATTCGTACATTTAATTCTACTTGTTTAATCTTTTATGTCAAGAGCCAGCGGTCGGATTTGAACCGACGGCCTACTGTTTACAAAACAGTTGCTCTCCCACTGAGCTACGCTGGCACAAAGGACATTGGCAATTTATCCTTTTCTTATTTTTTCCCAATAATCCTCAGAGAAATTAATCTCTTTTTCTTTTTCAAACTCCGGTTTGGCTCTTTTAAGGCTCTCTCTTTTCAAATCTTTCATCTTGGAAAAAACCTGCCCGGGAACTGACTTAAGAAATTTTACCCTTTCAATCTCTGGCAAGCTAACCAAAACCGGCATCTTACGAAAGAAAATAAATAAGATTCCAATAATGCTGGCTATTAAAATTATTTCTGCAGTTAACTCTAACATAAGTAAGCGCGAGGGCGATTAAATCTCTTGTCTGGCAAATTTTGCTATCTCTACTTTTTCCCCTGTTTTAGTTACGCACTCCCCAATCAAATCTTCCACTGTTTTTGCCGGGTCTTTTACCCAGGGTTGAGAAACTAAAGAAATGTCTTTCTTGTATTTCTCAAGCTTTCCCTCAATTATCTGGTCAACTATTTTCTGAGGCTTGCCTGAATCGGCAAATTGTTTCTGGTAAATCTTTCTTTCCCCGTCTAAAAACTCTTCGGGGATATCTTCGGAATTCACGAATAAAGGTCGGCTGGCCGCTATCTGCAGACAGAGCTCGTGAGCTAATTTTTTAAACTCTTCGGACTTGGCAACAAAATCTGTTTCGCAATGGAGCTCAATCAGAACCCCGAGCTTATCTCCCGGATGAACATAGCTTGCAGTAATTCCGTGAGAGGTGCTTCTTCCCTCCTTGCCTTTAATCATCTCCTTGCCTTTTTCCCTCAAAATTTCTTTTGCTCTTTTAATGTCGCCTTTTGCTTCTCCAAGAGCTTTCTGGCATTCCATCATTGAAATTCCCGTTTCTTCTCTAAGTTGTTTAAGTTGTTTAATGTCTGCCATATTATTTCACCGATTTTAATATTACTTCTTTAACCTTTTCTAAAATGTAAAGAACCGAAGGAATCGCATCGTCATTGGCAGGAATTGGGTAATCAACCAATGAAGGGTCAGCGTTGGTGTCAACAATTGCCACTGTTTTTATTCCTTTTATCTTCGCCTCTTGCAGAGCCAATTTGTCCTTGCTGATATCGCAAATAAAAACAGCTTCGGGAAGTTTTTCAATATTTTTTATTCCCTCAAATTTTCGACTCAAGTTCTCCAATTCTTTTTCAATCTTTATTCTTTCTTTTTTTGTATATTTGACAAGAGCCCCCGTTTCTTTTTTGTCTTCTAATTCTTTAAAATATTTTATGCGTTTAGAAATTCCCTCAAAGTTGGTAAACGTACCGCCAAGCCACCGCTCAGTAACGTAAGGTAATTTGCAATCTTCGGCTGTCTGGCGAACAAAATCTTTAAGGGGAATTTTTGTTCCCACAAGCAGCAAAGTTTCTTTGTTTTTTATCATTTCTGAAATAAATTTTAAAGCGTTTTCTAAAAGAGCGGCTGTTTTCTCTAAATCAATTACGTGAACAGTATTTCTTATGCCCACCACAAAACCTTCCATTCTCGGATGGAGTCTTGATGTCTGATGGCCAAGGTGAACACCGGCCGCCATCATTTTTTTCAAGTCAATGCCAAACTTATTTGCTTTTTTAATCTTCTCGGTTTTTAACATAATTGACGATTAAACAAATTTTACACCAATTTTATAATTTTACAACATTCATCTTGATTTTTCAATACCTCAATGCTATGGTGTAAATATAAATATATGAAAAAAGATATTCATCCGAAATATTATCCAAAAGCAAAAGTCCATTGCGCCTGCGGCAACACCTTTGAAGTCGGTTCAACCCGAGAATCCATTGAAACAGAGATTTGCCACTTATGCCATCCTTTTTATACCGGAAAAGAAAAAATAATTGAT
>CAYYIZ010000085.1:0-1998 GCA_964472105.1 uncultured Candidatus Saccharibacteria bacterium
AAGAATTATCGGGGCCAAGGGCAATATGCCTTATTTGAAAAATATTGACAAAGACATAATTAAGAGATTTATAGAACAAATTAAGCCGGTAAATCTTGTTGGAGAGATCGATTCACAAGAAATTATGGGCGTGGTAGACAAGCTTTTAAGGACAGAGCCCGAAGAATTTAAGGCAGAGGCAATTAAAATTAAAAAAATTGAGGAAATAGAAGCTAAGGCTTGTCCCGATTGGACACCTGACCCCAAAGGATTTTTCATTGTTTCAATTGACAGGGCAAGGCGCAAGCTATTGGTTGAACACTATCAAGATAACAAGCTAAAAGATAAGATAATTGGTGATTCAGCGGAGGAAATCTCCAAAACTATTGCCAATCTCGATTTAATAGGGGATTTTGCCGGGAGACTGGAACACTCAATGTATTTAGCCAGGGAGCTCCAAAAAGCAGAAATTGCCCTCAAGAACAACTTAGATTATGAACAAGATGGAGAATTAAAGATAAAAAGGGTTCGAGGGGAAATAAAAAACAAAGAAGAAACAGAAGGTTCAGTCAGTGAATACGATTGGGTTGATTGAGTATTTGTCCAAGAAGGTGAGGCGAAGCCGAGCCTGATTGGCTAACAAATGCTCAACCGAGCACATAAAGCGTCATGTGCTCGGTGCCCAATTTTCTAACAGCTCAGCGGCGCCTGTGGACTGGCTTCGCTGAGAAAATTGGTATGTACGAAACAAAAATAATTACTGCTGAAAATTTAGGCGAGGCCTGGGAAAAGGCCTGTATCTTAATGATGGAAGAAGGACACAGTCGTTATGTCCAGGCCCCGGAATACCAGATAGAAACAAAAGATTTGCCTTTAATGATTAAGGTTTCAGAGCCATTTTCAGAACCAAGATTAAGCGATAAAGCCAGCGCCAATAAAGAGCAAGCCGATGATTACGCTAAAAAGTTTTTAGAAGGCTCAGGAAAAGAAAACGAGAACAGCTTTGATTACACTTATTATTCCCGACTTCGCTGTTACCCGGACTGCAAGGTCAGGGCTTTTTTGCCAAGCGTTACTGACTCGGAGGAAGAATTGCGAGAGCAAGTGAAAAAGATTTCTCCTGATGGAAAGTGTGTTGTTGAACGAATTGACCAGGTAGAGAAAGCAATCAAGATTTTTAAGAAAGACCCAACTCGCCGGACGGTAGTTATGCACACCTGGATTCCTTATCGTGACTTAATGAAGTTTGGTCCTAAAAGAGGAGACACTTCTTCTCCCTGCGTGCTTTTATTTTACCCTCAACTGGTAGATGGGAAACTGCATATGTTTGTGGTAATGAAAACCAATGATTTATATAATGCCTGGCCGGAAAATGCTTATGCTTTCACTGCCCTGCAGAAATATATAGCAGATGAACTTGGAGTGGGAACCGGCACTTACACCCATTTCTCGGTCAGCATGCATATCTATAAAGATATGTTCGGAGAGGTGGAAAAGAAATTCAATTTAAAGTGATACCATGCAGAAAAATATAGCTAAAATCATTGACCATACCAACATAAATATTTCAGCAACCGAAAAAGACATTAGGAAGACCTGTCGCGAGGCAAAAAAATACGGTTTTCGCGGAGTTTGCTGTAATCCAAAATGGGTCAAGATGGTTAGTGAGGAATTAAAAGGAACAGGAATTAAAACGGTTGTTTTGATTGACCCGCCAATGGGATTAAGTCCTCACTTCAGAAGAGTTGAGCTCTGCAAAAAAGCAAAAAAAGACGGGACCGATGAATTAGACATTGTAATGAATATCATTGATTTAAAATATGGAAGATATGACGAGGTTTTAGACGATTTGAAAGAAATTTGTAAGATTTTACCAACCAAAGTAATTATTGGTTCGGGATACCTAACCGATAAAGAGATTGAAAAGGCTTCAGAGTTAGTGAAAACTGCAGGAGCTTTTTGTGTAAAAACAGCAACTGAAAAAGACCCCTTAGAGCACATTGAATTAAAAGAGAAAGC
>CAYYIZ010000086.1:0-1956 GCA_964472105.1 uncultured Candidatus Saccharibacteria bacterium
CAAAGTATGAGACAGAGGTTTTTCTACAAACAAATGGCATCCTACTTGAGCGCATTGAAGGGCGGTTTTAATGTGCAGGTGATTTGGATTGCATATTAGAGCAGCCTCAAACTGCTTTAATGTTTCAGGGTTGAGCCGGCCAATCGTCTTTAATTTCTCGTCCTTCAGCTTGTTTTTGTCAACATCATAAACCCAGATATCCTTGAAGCCCAAGCCGATTAAATTCTTGTAATGGCGCTTGCCAATGGAACCAAAACCAATAATTAAAATTTTCATATCATGCTTATTGGGGCATTATCTTATGAGATTTGCTAATTTTCATAAACTCTTCCTCGCTCATTCCCGTTTCTTTGAGAAAGGAATCTAATGCTTTTGGTCGTTTGCCATCATACTCTTCAACTAATTTCAGGGCTTCTTGGCGGCTCAGCCGTCCTTCCCTTATGTCTTTGCTTGCTTGAAAAGTAGTTCTGCCAAAACCCCTTTTAATGAATTTTTGCCAATCTCTTACCGGTTCATAAGGACAGTCAACTTTATCCCAATCAACATAAGTGCCCTCTACCTTGTTATGTTTCCAGCCCAATTCCTTAGTGATAATATTTACCTGCTCTCTCTGGTCCCAAGGCTCATAATTGCCAAGATATATCGCTTTTAAGGGGAACTCTCCTTTGGGCCACGTCATTGGCAGTAAATCCCTTAATTCATAATTATCAGGTTTTACCTTTTCCGGGGTTATCCCTGCTTGAAAAAGTTTTTTAAAATGTTCCTCATTTTGTTCTTCTAAATCCTCGTAGTGATACTCGCCAAAAGTTTGATATTTAGCTGAGGGTTCACCCCAAATCTGCAAAGGAATATCCCATTGCTTGGAAATTCTGGCCGGTAAGGCGCCTATGCCATTATGACAATGCCAACAGAAATCTCCATTAGCTTCACTGCCTGCCCGGCAAAGGGCGTTCCTTAAATCACTGCCTAAGGTAAACCTAAGGTGGTCGCAATCTAACTTCCTTGGAATTTCCATTAAATTCCATTCGGCTTTTTCAGACAAGGGAAAGCTGTGGTCAAAAGTAGCCACCAGGGGCTTCATTCCATATTTTTTAACTGCCGCCCAAAGGGTATATGCCGTATCTTTCCCTCCGCTGTAACCCACCAGACAATCGTATTTGTTGTTACTTTGTTTGGAATATTCTTTGTATTTCCTTAATATTTCCTTTAGAATTCTTTGTCTTTCTTGCCAGTCAATTTTTATTTCTTTCTCAGATTCTCTGCAAATACTACAAACACCTTCGGCATCAAAGCTAATTCCCGCCCAGGTTTCCGGCATCACGCACCTGGTGCATCTTTTTAATTTGTTTTGTTTTTTATCAGACATATTTTTTAATTGTCATAACCACTTTATCATATAACACTCCCTCGTGATTAACAAACTTTTCTTTTATTTCTTTAACTTTAAAGCCGCTTGCCTCAAAAACTCCTCTGGCTGGTTTATTTTCCCCAATCACCCCTAATTCAATTTCAGAAAGCCCCAATTGCCCGAAAGCAAAATCTAAGGTTAACTTTGTTGCTTCGGTGCCAATGCCTTTTCCCCAGTATTCTTTCCTGCCGATTAATATCCCGAAAATTGCCTTCTTCTTTTGCCAATCAATCGGTTCAAGCTTCACATTGCCGATATGCTTGTCGTTTTCTCTGTCAAAAACTCCTAAAAAAACCGAGTTGGGGTCATCAATTTGTTTTTGAACAAACTCTCTCAATTCTCCCATTGTGCATTTTCTCGTTTCTAAATATTTATTTACTGTCGGGTCGTTCAACCATTGGCAATACTCTTCAGAAACATCGTCCAAGGTCAATTCTCTTAAATAAATCCTCCCCCCCGCTATTTTTTTTATTTCAGGCATATTTTTTTGTCAATAAACTCAATCAAGCCCTTTTCTTTGAACTTTAATAAATAAGAGTAAACTTCAT
>CAYYIZ010000087.1:0-1835 GCA_964472105.1 uncultured Candidatus Saccharibacteria bacterium
ATTTTTATAACCAAACTTCTCCATCATTTGAGGAACTACCTCCTTTTTGTATTTCTCTTTTAGTTTCATGATAATTTTCTAAATTTCTTGTTTACACTTTTTACAAATTCTGTATTTTCCTTTATCGGTTAACTTATAGCCAATTCTGGTTGGCTTGCTGCATCTTGGACAAATTAATTTCACCCTGGAAACATCAACCGAGGCCGGAACCTCAACAACTTGCCCTTTCTCCCCTTCTTTTTTTGGTCTCTTGTGTCTTTTTTTAATGTTTACCCCTTCAACCAAAACTTTGGCTTCTTTGGGAAGCCCTCTCAAAACCTTTCCCTTCTTCCCTTTGTCTTTGCCTCTTGTTATAAGAACTTGATCTCCTTTGTGTATTTTCATATTTCTGAAAATTTTTTGAAAATCAGACCAGCTCTTTGGCTAAAGTGTTTATTTTCTCAAATCCCTTTTCCTTCAACTCTCTGGGGATGGGACCGATAATTCTATTTCCCTTGGGACTTTTACCCTCATCTAAAATACAACAAGCATTCTCGTCAAATTTGATATAAGAGCCGTCTTTTCTGCGAAAGGGCTGTTTTTGGCGAACAATTACCGCCCTGACTATATCATGGGTTTTAACTTCCCTTCTTGGCTCGGCAATTTTAACACTTCCGACAATAATTTCGCCAATTCTGGCATAGTGTTTTCTCGTGCCGCCCGGAATGTTAAAACATTGAACCATTTTTGCTCCACTATTATCAGCAACATTTAATTTTGTTTCAGGTTGAATCATGTCTTTTTTATTACCCTCCATCTCTTTTCCTTGCTGAGGGGCCGGCATTCCTCAATCAAAACTTTGTCCCCTTTTTCATATTCTCCAGTTTCAAAATGGGCTTTGTATTTTTTGAAAACCCGGTATCTTCTTCTCTGTTTTGGGTGCTCTTTAATTCTTTCTACTTTAACCACCAGGGTCTTTGCCATTTTGTTGGAAACAACTGTTCCTTGTAATCTTTTTTTGGGCATAATAAATATTGTAAGGTTTTACTCTTTTTTGGCGAGTTTCTTGAGTACGGTTAATATTCTGGCGATGTCTATTCTTGTTTCCCTAATTTCTCTTATGTTCTTAATTTTACCAGAGGCCAAGTCAAACCTAAATTGGCGCAACTTCTCTCTTTTTTCCTGTGACACTCTTGCCAATTCTTTTGGGTTCATTCTTTTGAAATCTTTAATTTTCTCTTTTCGCTTCATACTGTTTTTTTAACAAATTTTGTCTTAATAGGCAATTTATTTGAGGCCTTTCTGAAAGCTTCTTTTGCTAATTCCTCTTCCACGCCATCCAGCTCAAAAATTATTCTTCCTGGCTTTATTGGAAAGACATAATGCGAAACACTTCCCTTGCCGCCTCCCATTGGAACTTCGCTGCCTTTGAAGGTAATCGGTTTTGCTGGAAAAATTCTAATCCAGAGTTTTCCTTTTTTCTTTAAATATCTTGTGATAACCCTTCTGGCCGCTTCAATTTGAGCCGAGGTAATCCAGCAAGAAACAAGTGACTTCAAGCCAAAGCTCCCGAAACAAATTTCAGTTCCTCTGCTTTCAATTCCCTTGGAACGGCCCTTATGCCATTTTCGATGTTTCATTTTTTTTGGCTGCAGCATGTTAGAAATCGTTAATGAACGAATGAAGTATTCGTGGATTTACGAGGTCTTACACCGAGCACATAAATTTTTATGTGCTCGGTTCTCGTTCGCTCCGCTCACTTGAATTGCTCTCCTTTATAGAGCCAAACTGTCACCCCAATGGTTCCGTAACTACACCGCGCCTCAGTAAAACCATAGTCAATAATCGCCCTTATA
>CAYYIZ010000088.1:0-1818 GCA_964472105.1 uncultured Candidatus Saccharibacteria bacterium
TTCCAGCCAGTTTAGAATATTCATCCACCATCCAAGCCATAATCTGAGGATTAGTGTTAATGTCGGGAGCAGGAATATCAGTATCCGGTCCGATGAATGGAAAAGCTTCCCTTACATACTGACGAGAAACGAGCTCTAACTCTCTCCGGCTCAAATTAAATGGGTCGACTGCCACTCCTCCCTTTGCTCCTCCAAAAGGCAACTCAACCAAAGAAGTTTTCAAAGACATTAGCATAGATAGGGCCACCACTTCTTTTTCAGAAACTCCTGGATGAAAGCGAATACCTCCTTTATAAGGCCCTAAAGCATTGTTATGTTGAGAACGATACCCTAAAAAAATCTCCTCCTTACCATTATCCTTAACAATGGGAATCTGAAACTTGAGCACTCTTTGTGGGATTCTTATTTGCTTGGCAACTTCTTTGGAAAGTTCATTAAACTCAATCACTCTTTCTATTTTTTTTTGAACAGAATCTAAAAAATTTTGCTTTGGTATATTAGGATTCATCTTCAATTTTTTCTATCGCGTCAAAGGGGCAAATTTCCTGACACGTTCCACACTTTTTGCATTTGCTTTGGTCGATAAAAGCTTTTCCATCTTTTCCCATCTTAATTGCTCCATGGGGACAAGCCCGGAGACAAGCTCCACATCCCGCGCATTTTGATTTGTTAACTCTGAACTTCATATCTCAATTTTTTTAATTTTTCTTTAATAAATGGGCACTGCTCCTTTTTGACCTTCCCGTCCAGAACCGCCCTAATAAATTCGTTACAGGACTTAAATCCGCATTTCCCACAATTCAAATTAGGAACTAAGTTTTTTAATTCTTTGCCCGCCAAATATCTTTGCTGAACGGCTTTTTCCTCTATGGTTTTATTTCCGTAACAATAACCGCAAATTGCCGAGGGCATAGAATGTTTTAGAGTCAATTTTTCTGTTTTAATTTCCGGAGACGCTTTAATAGACTCAACAATATCAATCGTTCCCTCGCCGGTTAATCCATTAACTTCTACTAATTTAGCCTGAGAGTTAACCTTTAAAACATTGGTTCTAAAAATTTCCCTCTCGGCTTGAGATATTAAATCTCCCTTACTAATCGTTACTAAATCTGCTTTAGTTAAAATTGGGCCGTATCGACTGGGCTCTCCGGAAATTACATCTAAAACGCCCACCCCCAGTCCTTCTTCAATGTAAGGCGAACAGCGAAGACACAATCCGGCAGTTTCAACAAAAATAATATCTTTATCCTGGTTATTTTTAATAATTTTGGGAATTTCTAGGGCAGTATAATGATCAGGGCAAAGTTCACCAGCTAACTTTTTAACTGATGGAACTTTGTATCTTTCGGTAATAAATTGAGCATCTTCGGTGTTCAAGCAATCAAACTTAGCAAAAAATAATTTAAAATCAGCTTTCAACTCCTGAATTACATATTTGATGACACTGGTTTTTCCGGAACCGGGCGTTCCGGCAAAAATTACAAGTTTCATATTATTTTATTGGTTCACAAAATAGTTCTACTTTTTCTACTTTTTCCCCATTTCTTATTTTTTCTCTAATCTCTAAGCTGTAATTTCCTACCCAGTTAAAATAATGGCCAATACCCTTTTCTCTTACAGTGGTCTTCAAAACTTTAACAATTCCCCCATTCTTAACCACAATCCTTTTATCGGTATTAAAAGCCAAAGCAGGATCGTGGGTAACAATTAAAACAATTTTTCCTTCCTCCACTAAAATCTGCATTGCTTTTTCCTTATCAATTCCAGCATTTTCTATCTCATCAATTAAAATAACCGGAGAAATACTAATATTAGCGA
>CAYYIZ010000089.1:0-1784 GCA_964472105.1 uncultured Candidatus Saccharibacteria bacterium
AAAGATATAATTTTATCCATTTCTTTTACCATATTAAAAATTTTACTGGACGATTCCCTGTTGCTCGCTGACTGTGTCGTCGTCGGGCAAGGTAGTGTCTATTGAGTCAGTTTTTTCACGAATGATTTCTTCGGTAAATACATCTTCCCCTAAAATCTCTGCTTCCTCAATTAAGAGAGGGGTTTTATCCTTTTGAGAAGAGTCGGGAGTGAATTCAATCTGAAAAGCCAACGTTAAGGGAGTTTCTTCAAACCCTTGAAAAGCGGAAAGTTCTCCAATATTCCAGATTACCTCTCCCGACTTTGAGTCAAAGGTGAATTTCGCATCTTCTGGGAAGAGCTTGCCGGTTGGTTTAACGTTTTCCGGCAATTGGCTTTTAACTTTAACGTTTTTCAAATCATTCCAGGAATTTCTAAGATGCCAAAAAACCGTATAGGTTGTTCTCTTCCCTACCTCGGGCGGTAAAGAACCCGAATTACCAAATACCTCTTCTTCAAAATAAACTTTCTGGGCTATTTCTACCTCGGAATTAATTTTTGTTTCAAAAACCTTTTGGGTGCCGCCAAGGGTTATCTTGTTTCTTAAAACAGGATTTTTGACTTTCTTATCAATTTCTTTTCTAACTTTAAGCCAAAACTCAACTTTTCCTTCTTCGTTGGCGTCCAAAAAGCGCAGAGCCGGAACAACTTTCCAGTCCCAAATAATGGAATTGTCGCCTCTGCCTACTTCGCCTTGGTCCGATTTCAAGGTCGTTAAGTCAAAAAAATCACCTTCCAGTTTTACAAAAAGAAACTTTTTCTGGATAGGTTTTTTCCCGATGTTGCGGAAGAAAACCTCGTAATGGAGAAGGTCGCTGGTATCGGCAATGTAGTTTTGAGAACCGTTAATTAACTGGGAAATATATAAAGAGGGTTCAACTATTTCCAGGGCTCTGGCAGTTTCTTTAAGCAGCCAAAACTCCCCGTCTTCAACCATTCCCAGCTGGGCCCGGAATATCTTTTGGTCGTCTTGTTCTCCGTCTAAAGTTCCCACTATTTCTATTCTTCCACCATCAGCTTGGAATAAAGCGGGTAAATCCCATTCTGTTTCGTCCAGGGCTTGGGGTTGAGAACTGAAATAACTGAACCCCTCCGGGTATTCTATTTTCACCCTTAAATCTTCCAAAATATAATCAATGTTTGAAAAATAATTTAAAGAAAACCTCACTTCCTCACCCTGTTCAATCTTTAAGGGCAGGTCAAACTCAAAGGTTAAAGGAACAAACTTTATTTGGGTGCTAAAAGTGGTTTTTGACTCGTAGCGGGCTGTTAAATTTTTTGGCCGATAGAACAAAAAGGCCTTTACTTCTAAAAGCTCGTTCTCCTTGCCAAAAACCCTGGTTTTGAAACTCTCAATTCTCTCCTCTCCGGGATAAATGTCTTCAATCTCTTTTCTTGTTCTTAGGGACTCATCTTTTTGGAGAATAGATTTGTTGGGGTATTCAAAGATAAGTTCGGCTTCCTCCAATCTTACCTCGCCGTTGTTTTTAAACTTGACTAAGTATTCAACTTCGTCACCTGTTTGGGCGCCTTCGGGACCCAAAATTTCAAGCTTTAAGATTTCCTTGGAGTAGTCGTTTTTTTGCCAATACCAATACCCGGCTATTCCAACGCCGGCAAAAAGAATCAAGATTAAAATTATTAGAATCTTCCGCATGATTTTTCTATTCTACCTTATTTCTCCATTTTTAAAAACTCTTCCCCCAAAAATTTCAAATAGAGTTCTGAAATTTCTTTTAGGTTTCT
>CAYYIZ010000090.1:0-1767 GCA_964472105.1 uncultured Candidatus Saccharibacteria bacterium
TTTTGGCTTTTTTGTTTTTGGTTTTGGGTTAACATGTTCATTGAAAATTGAAAATTGAAAATTATAACTTCGGCTAGCAAAAATCAGATGCTTGGATTTGACTATCATACGTTTTCTTGCTAAAGTAATTCTATGATTAAGAAATATGAACTCACCTGTCTCATTTCAGCAAGAATAGACGAGATAGAAAGAGACACGGTCATAGAAAATATCAGTAAACTCATCAAGGAAAAAGGCGGTGAAATTACAGAGACCAATATTAACTCTAAAGACGTTGTTTTGGGATATCCTATTAAAAAAGAAGGAGGAGCACAGCTTGTTGTTTTTAATTTTAAATACGAAAATCCTGATTTAACAGACCTAAAAAAAGAAATAGAAAGCGACCAGAAAATAATTCGCTGTTTCTTAAGAAAAAGTCCTTCTAAGCGGATGATTCCTCTCCGCCGAAGAACAACTAAAAAAGAGGAAAAGGTCGAATTAGAAGATGTTGATAAAAAAATAGAGGAGATATTCGGTTCTGTCGGTGAAGACAAGCCAAGAGCGAAGTCTGAACCATAAACAGAACCTAACCCCCCACCACTTTTGCTTCAAGGCAAAAGTGGTGGGGGGGTGTAATCCCTACTAAATTCGCTTGCCCCACAAACGGGGCAGCGCTCATTTAGTAGATATAACATGAATTTAAATAAAGTTTTTTTATTAGGCAATCTAACCAATGACCCGCAACTCCGCAACCTCCCTTCCGGCCAAACGGTCTGCACCTTCGGCATGGCGACCAATCGCAACTGGACAGATAAAGAAACCGGTGAAAAAAAACAGAAAGCTGAATTCCATAATATAGTTGTCTGGAGAAAATTAGCCACTATTGTAGCCCAGTATCTAAAAAAAGGAAGTTTGATTCTTGTGGAAGGACGATTGACCACCAGAAACTGGGACGACCCTTCCTCTGGCATTAAAAAATATAAGACAGAAATCGTGGCTGAAAATATTCAATTTGGGCCCAAACGAACAGGGACCGGGCAGGAAACTCCGACAGAAACACCGGAATCACCTGTTTTGGAAACTCAAGATTCAGACCAATCTGATAAAAACGAAGAGAAAGATTCCTCTGCTTCGGAAGAGATTCCTACTATTCAAGAAGGAGACGATATTGATATAAACGAGGTGCCGTTCTAAAGGCAAAAGCCAAAACACAAAGTCCAAAACCACAACTTAAAACCCAAAACTTTTAATTTTTGTACTGTATTTTTGTATTTTTTGTTTTAAGTTTTAAATTTGACTGACCCGCCCTGGGCGGGTGCACAATTTTCTAACAGCTCGGCGGCGCAAGCAAGCTTGCTTGCCTCGCTGAGAAAATCGGCATGAATTGTTTTTTTTGCAAACAAGAAATAAAGGAAATTGATTTCAAAAATATTGGCCAGTTGAAAAAATTCCTTACTGGGTTAGGCAAAATTAGGGCTCGCAAGAGAACCGGACTTTGTCGTTTTCATCAAAGAAAACTTGCCACAGCCGTCAAACAAGCCCGCCATCTCGGTCTCCTGTCTCCTATTAAAAAATAGTCCCTGTTGCGGGGTCTTGCGGGGTCTTGCGGGGTCAGACCCCGCATGCGGGGTCTGACCCCGCAAGGGCTATAACAGCCAAAAAACTGCCTTCGGCAGTTTTTTGCTAAATCCATTACTCGGTAACGGCTCTCATTTTTGCCAACAATTCTTTTTTGATTTCCTTGGCAATTTTTGAATTTTCCTTCAAAAAATCCTTAGCCCCGGGCAT
>CAYYIZ010000091.1:0-1737 GCA_964472105.1 uncultured Candidatus Saccharibacteria bacterium
TTTTTAAGACGTCTAATTGTTTTTTAGACATTTCTCAACTTCAACCGTTTTTACAGGCCAGACCGCTAACTACAAAAACCGAACAATTTATAAAACCGGAAACCTTTTAGAAAATATTAAAAATTTGAAATCAAGTTTAGAAACGCAGAAACAGGTAATGGACGAAGAAAAAGACGATTTAAAGAACGTGGTAACCATTCAGCTCCTTCAGAAGCAGGAAAGCGCAAAGACCAAAGAGCAGCAAGAATATTTTTTGAGATCAACCGAAGCAGAGTATCAGAAATATCTCCGAGAAAAAGCAGAAACCGAAAGAAGGGCAGCTGAGATAGAGGCAAGAATCTTTGAGTTAATCGGAGTGCCCGAAGCCCCGACTTTTGGCGAGGCTCTGGAACTGGCTAAGTACGTGGAAGGCATTACCGGGGTTCGGCCAGCCCTTTTACTGGCGGTTTTAACGCAGGAATCCAATATTGGAAAAAATGTTGGTCAGTGTTATTTAAAAAATAGTTCAACCGGGGCGGGAGTGGTAGCTTTTAGCAGTGCAAAAGTTAGCCGGGTCATGAAACCAACTAGAGACGTTGAGCCGTTTTTATCCATAACAAAGGAGTTGGATAGAGACCCCTTTAATACTTTGGTTTCCTGTCCGATGAGTTATGGATGGGGAGGAGCAATGGGGCCGGCGCAGTTTATTCCATCTACTTGGGTTTTATACAGAGGAAAAGTAAAGGAGATTATTGGAAAGGCAGCTGATCCCTGGAACATTAAAGATGCTTTTCTGGCCGCCGCTCTTTATCTAAAAGATTACGGCGCTGACAAACAAACTTACAACAGCGAGTTTAACGCTGTTTTAAGCTATTTTGCGGGACCAAGCTGGTATAAGTCCTATTACAGTAATGTTTACAGGAGAGATTATGGTTATCCGGTGATGGGATTAGTCAGCGGCTATGAGAAGGATATCAAGGCAATTGAATCAGCTAAATAATTAAAAATTGCTTAACTTAATTAAGCAATTGGTCCAGTTTTTTGATTATAGGATTTAGATTGCCTGCTAAAATTTTTTCTAAATTATGAAAAGATTTTTTTATTCTGTGGTCGGTTATTCTGTCCTGGGGGAAATTATAAGTTCTTATTTTCTCTGCTCTTTGAGAGAGACCGATTTGTGATTTTCGCTCTTCTTTTCTTTCCGAATCCTCTTTTTCTCGGATGAGCTCAAAAAGCTTGGCTTCCAAAATTCGCATGGCAGTTTTTTTATTTTCTTCTAAGTTTCTTGTAGATTGAGAAGAAACAACAAGTCCTGTTGGTTGATGGGTAATCCGGACAGCCGTTTGACGTTTATTTACGTTCTGACCTCCGGGACCGGAAGACTTGAAAAAATCCATCTTGATGTCCGAAGGATTAACCTTGACTTGGCTGGCAGTAGGAGTCGGCAAAACGGCAACTGAGCAAGTGGAGGTGTGGATTCGGTTCCCTTTTTCTGTTTTTGGTATTCGCTGGACCCGATGGACGCCTCCTTCATACTTCATTTTTGAGAAAGCCCCTTCGCCGTTTATTTCAAAAACTATTTGCTTCAAGCCCCCCAGTTCAGTGTTTCTTGAATCAAAAACTCGGACATGCCAGTTTTGAGTTTCGGCATATTTTGAATACATCCTAAAGAGATTTCGGGCGAAAAGAGAAGCTTCTTCTCCGCCGGCTCCCGCTCTTATCTCAATAATTATAGAATCCTGCATTTTCTTTTCTTCA
>CAYYIZ010000092.1:0-1651 GCA_964472105.1 uncultured Candidatus Saccharibacteria bacterium
AATTAAAGAAGTTTTAGTTAATGTCGGCGGCAGTCATCTTTTCTCGGTTTCTTCTGAGGGAGTAATTTCTGTTTCAAGAGCCGACCAAAAGATTTCCGAGGAGGACATTCAACGAGTTCTCCGGCAGGCAAAAGCCGTTAATCTGCCCTCAAACAAAGAGGTTTTGGAGGTTTTCCCAAGAGAATTTGTTGTTGATGGAGAAGGAGGAATAAAAAATCCTTTGGGTTTGAAAGGAGTCCGGCTTACTGCTAAAGTGCTTTTAACTTGTATTTTTTCTCCCAGTTTAGAAAACTTGGAGACAGCCCTTTCTGAGGCAAATCTTCAAGCAATAGACGTTATTCCTTCCCCTCAGGCGGCAGCTCGCGCCGTTTTGACGCCCCAGCAAAAAGAGCTGGGCGTTTTGTTGGTTGACATAGGGGCGGGCAGTACCGGAATTTCGGTTTTCGAGAAAGGCGACTTAATTGATTTTGTTATTTTTCCAATTGGTTCCTCTCATATAACCAATGATATTGCCATAGGGTTTAGAATAGAAATTCCAACAGCCGAGAAAATTAAAAAAGAATTTGCCACTTTAAAAACTGAAACCCAAAAAAAGAAAAAAGAAAAGATTGCAATTCCGGACAAATCTTTAACTGTATCAAAGGGCTTCCTTAAAAAGATTGTTGAGGCGCGGGTGGCAGAGATTTTCTACAATGTTCAAAAAACCCTGAAGAAAATTTCCAAAGATAACCCTTTGCCCGGTGGAGTTGTTTTAACGGGCGGAGGAGCTTTACTGCCGGGAATTGTAGAGTTTACCAAGCAAAAACTTAAACTTCCCTGCCGGATAGGTGCTTGTAAAGAAATTACCCAAATTACTGACCCTCAGTTTTCAACCTGTTGCGGCCTTTTGCTTTCGGGATTTGATTCTTCTTTTGGCGGAGGAGAAGAAAGAATAAAGGAGGGAGTCGTTGGCAGAGGAATTGGAGAGAGAATAAAAAAATTATTTGGAGTATTTTTACCATGAATAAATCGCCAAAGGTAAAAGTTATTGGGATTGGAGGCTCTGGAGTAAATATTGTTTCCAGAATGGTCCGAGAAGGTATCTCGGGAGTAGATTTGATTGCCGTGAATACCGATGCCCAGGTTCTTAAAGTTTGTCCAGCAACCAAGAAAATTTTAATCGGCAAAAAAATTACTGGCGGCTTGGGTACCGGAATGGATGTTAAGTTGGGAGAAAAAGCAGCCAGGGAGAGCTATGCTGAGTTGGAAAAAGTAGTCTCCGGAGCGGAAATGGTGTTTTTGGCTTCGGGTCTTGGCGGAGGAACGGGAAGCGCAGTCATTCCCATTTTGGGGGAGCTGGCAAAAAAATCAGGAGCTTTAACGATTGGCGTGGTAACCTTGCCTTTTTCATTTGAGGGGCTCCAGCGAAAAAACACAGCTAATCGGGCCTTGCGAAAATTAGAAGGGAAAGTTGATGCGCTCTTGTGCGTTCCCAACGATAAACTGCTTCATCTGGTGGGCCAAAATACCACAATAGATAATGCCTTCTGGGTTTGCGACGGAGTTTTAAGAGAGGCGGTCAGAGGCATTTCTGACTTGGTTTCTTTGCCGGGTATTATTACTGTTGATTTCGCGGATTTGCGGGGAATATTGGAAAATTCAGGGAAAGCAT
>CAYYIZ010000093.1:0-1548 GCA_964472105.1 uncultured Candidatus Saccharibacteria bacterium
CCGGTAGCAACTTTTTGGGGGTCGCCAGCCGCCGTCATAAAGGTAAAAGCGCCCCATAAAATCATCAAAGGAGCGATTATCACAGCTAACCAAAAAGCATTATTAACAATCTTGTTTATAAGTTCCGGAATGGTTTCAACTCCTTCCAGAGGATTTTCTATTTCGGGTGGTTGACCCAAAGCCAAAAAAGGGACAAGCAAGAGCGCTGAGACACTAACTAAAACTAAACCGGATAAAGTTCTTTTCATTACTCTATTATCTTAATTCTCAAGAATTTTGTCAAATGAACTTCAATTATCTTTAGTTAGATTACCTTACTTGAAAGATTTTGAAAATCGGAGTATAATAAGTATCTTTATTATGCCAGAAAGCTACATCAAAATTCGCGGGGCCAAAGTACACAACCTGAAAAACATTAACCTGGATATTCCCAAAAATAAACTGGTGGTTATTACCGGGGTTTCGGGTTCGGGTAAATCTTCTTTAGCTTTTGATACTTTATACGCTGAGGGCCAAAGGCGCTACGTTGAGAGCTTATCGGCTTACGCCAGACAGTTTTTGGGGGTGATGCAAAAACCGGACGTTGACAGGATTGAAGGGATTTCACCGGCCATTTCCATTGACCAAAGAAAAGCGGCCCACAATCCGCGTTCAACAGTTGGCACAATGACCGAGATTTACGATTACCTGAGGGTGCTTTTTGCCAGAGTAGGCATTCCCCATTGTCCAAAATGCGGCAGGGTTGTTTCTTATCAGACAATTGACCAGATAGTTAACCAGATTCTTAAACTGCCCTCTGGCAGAAAAAAAGCGGAGGAGATTTTAATCTTGGGCCCGGTGGTTCGGGGCAGAAAAGGGGAGCACCAAGCCGTTTTGGAAGAAATTGCCAGAGCCGGGTTTGTTAGGGTAAGAATTGACGGGATAGTCCAAAGAATTGAAGAGGCTCAAGAAAGAACGCTTGCCAGAAACAAGAAACACAATATTGAAGTGGTGGTTGACAGGATAGTGATTGATGAAGATTTGGAAAGGTCAAGATTGGTTGATTCGGTAGAAACCGCCCTGAAGCTGGGCAAAGGAATAGTATTGGTAAAAGATCTGGTTTTCTCTGAACATTTCGCTTGCGAGTATTGCGGGATTTCACTGCCGGAAATTGAACCCCGGCTTTTCTCTTTTAACTCGCCTTACGGAGCCTGTCCTTCTTGCCAGGGCTTGGGCAAGAAATTAGAGGTTGACCCGAAACTGGTTATTCCTAACCCCAACCTTTCAATTGCTGAGGGGGCAATTTTCCCTTGGGCTCGGGCCTCTCATAAAGTAGGAAGACAAGGGTTTTTTCACTGGCAGCTTCGGGAGGCGGCTGAGGAATATAATTTTTCTTTGGATACTCCGGTTAAAGATTTAACCAAAGAAATTTTAGACATAATTCTTTATGGCTCGGAAGGTTTTGAGGGGGTAATGCCAAGCTTGGAAAGGAGATATTGGGAAACCGATTCTGAGGCAACCAGAGAGGAAATAAAGAAATATATGAGAGAGAGGAAATGCGAGGAGTGC
>CAYYIZ010000094.1:0-1540 GCA_964472105.1 uncultured Candidatus Saccharibacteria bacterium
CCATTAGAAAAACCTGCTCCCCGGGCTTTATTTTCCCGAAATCTGCGAAACTTGTTGTTTTTAGATTTCTGGCCTCAACTTTGATTAAAGCTAAATCATTTTTTAGGTCTTCGTCTGAAAGGCGGAATTCTGTTTTTTGGTCGTTAAGCAGAATAAAGTTTTGTTTTGGGTTAATCAAAGAAAGAGAGGTGATAATCAAACCGTCCGAAGTCAGGGAGAAGCCGCAGCCTTCAAGCTCTTTGCCCGAAGTTATTTTTAAGACCGTTCCCTCAACCTGGCTGATGGCTTTTTTCAAGGCGCCGTCTTCTTTAATAATGAACTGCTCAACCGGGTTGACAACTACTTCTCTTTTTAAGTTTTTGATGAGATCAAACTTGCTGAAGAAAGGATTGGCAACCAAAAAAGGCACCAAAACCAATTGAAAAAGGGCGGCGCCTGCCATAGCCAGAGCTAAAAAAGCAACGATTTTCAAAATTTTCTTTCTCATTAAAAATTATTTTGCCAAAGCTTTTTCTCTTTTCTTTTGAGAAGCAGTTCTCGGAGCAGTGAAAGTAACTTCTCCTTTTTCAAAATCAACCAAAACCCTGTCTTTTTCTTTTATCTCCGAAGTTATCAGCTTTAAAGACAAGGGATCAAGAATTAATTTCTGGATTATTCTTTTTAAGGGACGGGCTCCCAGGTTTGGGTCAAATCCCCTTTCGGCTAAAACGTCTTTGAGGGTTTTGGAAAACCTGATTTTAATCTCTTTTGTTCTTTCCAATCTCTCTTGAACTTTCTTTAATTCCAAATCAACAATTTTCTTGATTTCTTGTTTGCCGAGATAATTGAAGATAATGGTTTCGTCAATTCGGTTTAAAAATTCCGGCCGGAAGACATCTTTTAAAGCTTCCAAGATTTTCTTTTTAAGGTCTTCCCGCCGGGAAGATTTTTCTTTGCCTCCACCTTCAAAACCCAGGGGTTTCATTTCAGAAATGTATTGAGAGCCAATGTTGCTGGTCATAATTAAGATAGCGTTTTTGAAGGGGACCAATCTTCCCTTGGCATCGGTTAACCTGCCGTCTTCAAAGATTTGCAGGAGAATATTAAAAACTTCGGGATGGGCTTTCTCAATTTCATCAAGTAAAACAATGCTGTAGGGCCTTCGGCGGATTTTCTCGGTAAGCTGTCCGCCCTCATCGTAGCCAACGTAACCCGGCGGGGAGCCGATAATTTTGGAAACGCTGTGCCTCTCCATATATTCGGACATATCCATCCTGACCAACGCCCTTTCCGTGTTAAAAAGAAAGTTAGCCAAAGCTCTGGCAGTTTCGGTTTTGCCAACTCCGGTCGGGCCGAGAAAGAGGAAAACTCCCATTGGCTTGTTCTCTTCGGAAATGCCGGCCCTTCCCCGACGGATAGCATTGCTGACAGCGGTTATTGCTTCGTCCTGGCCGATTACCCGGTTTCTCAAAACATCCTCCATTTTTTCAAGTTTTCTTGCCTCCCCTTCCATCAACCTGGTTATTGGAATGCCTGTCCAGCGGGAAACAACCTGAGCCAC